>NZ_JAQMIL010000099.1:0-30818 GCF_029990105.1 Bradyrhizobium sp. Arg237L
CGCCTCATCAATTCCCCCGCAGAATCACGAGAGAACCATAACAGTGGCGCAGCGTTTTTACACAGCCAGGGCCAGAAGCTGACCCGCGCCACTTCAGCGAGGGTCAGAGACAAATCAGGCAACTCTTTTAGGCTTTACCTCAATGACATCTGGTGCCTCAGAAACGGGGTCTGGGCCGGCTTGGATCACGCCGTCGTGACGAATACGCAGCCCAGAGTGAGGATCAATCCCCAGCCGCTCGAACAGCGCTCGCAGTTCTGGCCGGTTGCCGTCTCCACAAAGAGCGGCGATAGAATGAAACTTGTGCATGTCGTGCTCCTACGTGTGTTAAGTCACGATAGGATTTCACACAGATCGATCCACCCGATTTCTGAATAGCTCGCTACGCCAGCACGAATCGGCTTTGGGTCAAACTGCGAAGAACTCAACGTGAGGCAATCTCGTCCGCCACGTACCAGTAAGCGGACTTCGACGATGCGCGCCAACACTTCGCCGATGGGCCATGTGTGGACCAATACGGCAGGTCTGCCCACAGATACTGAGCACGCTTCCTCACCCCCAACCACGATCGACCGCGCCGCAGCGTTATCTCGCAAGTGCCGCCTTGTAGGACCGGTTGAAATGGACACAATATGCTCGCTTCGGGATCGAGGAGGATGCCATGCCCGAAGCACCAAGCGACATTGATTATACGGTTGATGTAGGCAGACACGAGACGATGCTCTGTGCGAACACACCCAAAGGAGAGGAATTTCTCGGCGGCGCTGACCTTACAATGTCCAATGAGGAAGCGCATACATTCATACAGGATGCCCGCGCAGCAGGGCTGACGGTCAAATCGTTTTTCTAGCAGCTTCGCAAAGAGGCGCTCGGCTTCGTCGATATTTTCAAGGCGCTCGGAAAGCGAAAGTAACCGGCCCCAGCGGCCCGCGCGTTAGTCGCGGCTGTTTTTCGTTACAGCAAAAACGCCAGGACTACGCACGCCGCGGTAATGCACATCGCCAGTACGAATATCACTATGACCATATCGCCGACCATATCGCCTCGTTCGGGTTGGCCTACCTGAGAGCAACTAGCTGCCGAACCGTGCAATGTTACCCCAGTGGGAACTGCTGATCGCCCTGCGCTCGCGATCAGCCCATGCTCCCCGGCATGAAGCATCTGACGCCAACGAAAGCGCCGTTCAGATAGTAAGGCCAGACCATCGTACGGCCAGCGCGGTTCGGTCCATCCACGACAGCGTCGTTCGGAACATCAACCCACTCGCCATCAATGCGTACGCGATAGTGACCAGCCGCTCAATTGAACGTAGGTAATGCGCCGGCCATCCAAAGCGGCCGGGGAATGATACGAAGATTCAGGAAGCGCGCCCCTAAAGCCGACCACTTCCGCAACGGTCACTCGCGTCATTTTTACCTATTCGCGGGATATCTGGTTATCTCCTGACAGCGGCGGAATAGCAGACATCCTGCAACCGCTGATGGGCCAGATGCTGACCCGCGCCACCTCGGTGAGGGTCGGAGACAAATCAGGCAACTCTTTTAGGCTTTACCTCAACGACATCTGGTGCCTCAGTAACGGGGTCCGGGCTGGGTTGGACCATGCCGTCGTGACGAACACGCAGCCCAGAGTGAGGATCAATCCCCAGCCGCTCGAACAGCGCTCGCAGTTCTGGCCGGCTGCCGTCTCAACAAAGAGCGGCGATAGAATGAAACTTTTGCATGTCGTGCTCCTACGTGTGTTAAGTCACGATAGGGTTTCGCACGGATCGATCCACCCGATTTCTGAATGGCCGCTACGCCAACACGGGTCCGCTAATGGGATGGTCCGGCCGTGCTCCTGCCCCGCCAGCAGGCGAAGCTGGCAAGGGGCGCCAAAGACAAGGAGCACGCCATGTCTCAGATAGCCAATACCGCGATCGCCGTGATTGGCATCGATATCGGCAAGAACTCGTTCCACGTCGTGGGCCACGATGCGCGCGGCGCCATTGTGCTGCGGCAAAAGTGGTCGTGTGGCCAAGTGGAAGCGCGGCTCGCCAATATACCGCCTTGCCTGATCGGCATGGAAGCCTGCGTCGGCGCACATCACCTGAGCCGCAAACTCGCATCGCTGGGTCACGATGCCAGGTTGATGCCGGCCAAATATGTCCGCCCCTATAGCAAGGGGCAGAAGAACGACTTCAATGATGCCGAAGCGATTGCCGAAGCCGCGCAGCGCCCGACGATGAAGTTCGTGGCGACCAAGACCGCGGAGCAACTGGATCTGCAGGCGCTGCATCGGGTGCGCGAGCGGCTGGTGTCGCAACGCACCGGCATCATCAACCAGATTCGCGCCTTCATGCTGGAACGCGGGATCGCCGTGCGCCAGGGTATCGGCTTCCTGCGCACGGAACTGCCCACCATCCTTGCGACGCGCACCGATGCCCTGTCGCCACGCATGTTGCGTGTCATCGAGGAGTTGGCAGGCGACTGGCGCCGGCTGGATCAGCTCATCGATGGCCTATCCGGCGAGATCGAAGCACTGGCCCGTCAAGATCAGGCATGTTCGCGCCTGATGACGGTGCCTGGCATCGGGCCGATCATTTCGAGCGCCATGGTGGCCGCGATCGGCACTGGAGACGTATTCTCCAAAGGCCGCGACTTCGGCGCCTGGCTCGGACTGGTGCCCAAGCAGATCTCGACGGGAGACCGCACCATCCTCGGCAAAATCTCGAGGCGCGGCAATCGCTACCTGCGCGTTCTGTTCGTGCAGGCGGCATGGGTTGTGCTGGTCAAGATAAAGAACTGGGAACGTTACGGGCTCAAATCCTGGATCGAAGCGGCCAAGAGGCGGTTGCACCACAACGTGCTGGCGATCGCGCTCGCCAACAAGCTTGCCCGCATCGCCTGGGCGGTGCTGGCCAAAGGACCCGCCTTCGAGTTGACGAGGACCGACGATGCAGGCGTCCGACCCGCTTGATCCTCACGCCATGTCTCGGCGCCGTCAAGGCGCAGCCTGGCAACGCCGGAGCCAGCCGCAAGCCAAGCGCGACGGCCGGCCTTGACCGCCCCTGCGCGCGACGCGATCGAGGTTCTGCGGGCCGGGACGAAGGAACGGCCCTTGGCTCGAACAAGGGAACTGAGCGAGATGAGGAGCAAGCGATGACGTAACTCTATCAACAGTTTCCAGCTGGGGTCTGCGAGAGGATAAGTAGAGATGGAGGATCGGTCTTCCCGGCGCATGCGAACACTGGTGACCCGAATGGCCCCCCACTTGAGGTCTGTCCGCTAATGAGAACGCATGCGCGCTGATATCCATCGTGGCCCGGAGCAAAAGCTCCAACCAGAGGCCGGATACATTGATGCAAGACCGCAAACCGACAGCTCGACGAAAACCTCTTGCAACGCGCGGCCGGACCATACATTCGGGTCAAATGCGCCGCTTGGAGGGTCGACCCGTCACTTCCGGCCTACCGCGATAAGCAGACCATTTCAGAAGCAGCGCGGACTTCGCATTAGGGCCAAGAGGCGACATAACGCGTCCGGGTCAGCTCGGATCGAATGGCGGGTCGCGGGACTTGGCTTCGTGCCACCACCAGACCTAAGTGTGCAAGAACAGCTTGGTCGTTACCCACGTAACGCAATTCCGGATTTCCGAAATTTTTCCGTAGGCATCTTGCCCCATCTGCAAAATGGCGATGTCTTCCCCTCTCTTACCTCGGTCGGCATCCGGTCGGCGACGTGGCGCACGACAAATCCACCGTAGGAGTGGTGTCATGGTCAAGGACGGCGGCGCGTTGGCGCGCTCAACGTCGATTGGTCCAAGGGCGGCAACGGGTTTAGAAGTTTCTGCAGATGCGGCTGGTGGCATTCCTCGCTACGGCATCACGCGGCGCGGCGAGCGGCAATAACGATCGTCTATCGACTCTATGGCGAGAGGTGATTTCCCTCGCCGGCGTTGCAAGGTCATTCTCGTCGGGTGGTGGATAGTTCGTGCCAATCGGAAAGTGTGCCCAGCCAGCCGTGATAAGCACATCAGAATCAAGGGTGGCGGAGAAGGACGTTCCGTGTTCGTCGGCGTCCTTTGCGCAATGAGCTTACCAGCAACACTGCCTTCTCCGTGTGATTACATGCAATGAGAAGGCCCTGAAGACGAGGTAACATCATGAACCCAGTTTCACGTCGCGATATTGTTGCCATCGGTGCTGCTGGCGGACTTCTGGCCGCAACTTCCGCGGCCATGGGGCAGACGACCCCACAGGTGCCGCAACCCAATCGCGCTCCAGGTCTTGGCGGTAGCAACCCAGGCCCACGCGATCTCACGCGCGACCGAGAAAATCCCGACACGCTCAATCCGCCGTCGACGGACCAGGGCACGCTGCCGAACCTGCGTTTTTCTTTTGCGGATGCGCATACACGCCAGACCGACGGCGGCTGGACGCGGCAGGTCACTCAGCGCGAGCTCGGCATCTCCACGACTCTGGCAGGCGTCGAGATGCGGTTGAATGCCGGCAGTATCCGCGAACTGCATTGGCACAAGCAGGCCGAATGGGCCTACATGCTTTACGGCACCGCCCGCATCACCGCGATTGACCAGGATGGCAATAATTTCGTCGACGACGTGGGCATCGGCGACCTGTGGTATTTCCCGGGGGGCATACCGCATTCGATCCAGGGATTAGGTCCCGACGGCTGCCAATTTCTGCTGGTCTTCGACGATGGATCCTTCGACGAAGATGATACGTTCCTCATCACCGATTGGTTCAAGCACATCCCCCAAGAAATGCTGGGCAAGAACTTCGGCGTCTCCAGCGATAACTTTGCGCATCTGCCCGATCCGAGCCAGCGCTACATCTTCAAATCTGAGGTGCCCGGGCCGCTCGGTCCTGACAAGCTCATGGGCGCCGAGCCCGTGCCGCAAACCTTTAAGCATCGACTCATGGCGCAAGAGCCGATCCGCACCAAAGGCGGAACCGTACGCATCGCCGATTCGAGCGTATTCAAAGCATCGAAAACGGTGGCCGTCGCCCTGGTCGAAGTCGAGCCGGGCGGGGCGCGCGAACTGCATTGGCATCCCAATGTAGATGAATGGCAATATTACATCGAAGGGCAAGGGCGCATGGGTGTGTTCGGAGCTCAAGGAACGGCTCGCACATTCGACTATCGGGCCGGTGATGTCGGCTATGTACCGTTCGCGATGGGCCATTACATCGAGAACACCGGGAACACGCCGTTGCGCTTCCTGGAGATGTTCAGAAGCAGCTACTTCGCGGACCTCTCGCTCGACCAGTGGATGGCGCTAACGCCGCCGCAGTTACTCCAGGCGCATTTCCCGCTCGACCAAACCGTGATGGAGAATTTGCACAAGAAGAAGCATCCGATCGTGCCGGCCTGAGCACCGCGATGCGGCGCGCCGCCTGTCGCAATTGCGAGGGCGGGACCCCGCGGCGTCGCAACTATGCTGATCGCCCGCATCCGTTATGTCGCTAACGGGTCAAAATGCGAAAAACTCAGCGCGAGAAAATCTGGTCCGCTAATGCCCTGCTAAGCGGACCTCAACTACAGGTGCCACCCTTCGCTGATGGGCCACAATCGGAAGTGCCTAACTGGCGCGCCTTATCCCGTTTCGCAGACTGGCAACTTGGGGCCTAGCCAGAAATGGGTTGCGCGCCCATACGGGCCTTGATTGTGCCGAAGGTGAACGTGTCGCGCCGCCTTGGCACGCCTTCGGTCGCGCTAGATACTCGAGTGAACTTCGATTGAGCGGGTTCACCGCGTTCTTGTTTGACGTGCTTAGAGAACAAAGATCGTTGTTTTTCGAAAGCCAAGGCGTTGAAGTCGTCGCATGCTACTGAATACGACGAACTAGCGTCTTGATCAGATCTTTCGGATGTCAAACTGCCGAGCAAGTTGATTGACGTTCGGTATTGATTTCCTTTCCCTGATGAGGCGGGTTTTATGTCTAAGTCTCGATAGCTGTTTGAGAGCGGACCATGTCAAGCAAGTTTGTCTATGGGGTCGCATTGGCTCTGGCGTCGTTATTGCTGGCAAACATTGGATCTGCAGAGGACGCCTCGTCACTCCGCAAGGGATCATGGCCGATTCGCGATGGGCACGACTACCAGCCAACCGAGCATGAACTGAGAGGCTTGCATCGGGAGGATATCACGCCCGATCAGGCGCGCGAGATCGACCGATTGTACGATCAGCTCCTGGCACACAGTGAAAAAGTCCGAAATCGGCATCCCGCGTCCAAACGTTGAGGGCGCGCTGTTGCGTGCGAGATGACCCGCTATTAGGTGAAGAACCTTTTGGAAACGTCGGATAAAGCCAGAGCGGCAGGCGTCAACAGCAGGAATGATCGAGGGGAAACAGCGACAGTCGTGCCTGTTTGAGCTCTTACGTCCGTAAGGCTTTGCTTGCGCGCCAGGCAGAAGATTAACCGGCAGCAGGAGTCACCATGAACCCAGTGGTCACGAGGGATGACGCACGAATTTTTTACAAGGATTGGGGAAGCGGACAGCCGGTGGTATTCAGCCATGCTTGGCCGCTTAATGCCGATTCCTGGGACAACCAGTTGTTCTTCATCGCCTCGCGGGGTTATCGCGCCGTCGCCCATGACCGGCGTGGCCATGGCCGGTCAAGCCAGACCTGGCATGGCAATGATATGGATACCTTTGCCGATGATCTCGCAGCTGTGATCGAGGCACTTGACCTCAAGAACGTTATCTTGGTCGGCCATTCAATGGGCGGAGGTGAGGTGACGCGCTATATCGGTCGATATGGTACTGAGCGCGTGGCTAAGGTGCTGTTGGTAGGTGCAACCCCACCCCTGATGCTCAAGACCGGAACCAATCCAGGTGGCTTGCCGCTCTCGGTCTTCGACAGCATCCGGGACGGCCTTAGCGCTGATCGGGCGGATTACTTCAAGGATCTCGCCGTTCGCTTCCTCGGTGCCAACCGGGACGGATCCAAGATTTCCCGAGGGATGCTGGACGAGTTCAGGCTGCAGGCCATGCAGAACGGGCTGAAGGCCGTCTATGACTGTGTCGAAGCCTTTTCCGAGACAGATCTGACGGAGGATCTGAAGAAGTTCGACGTGCCGACGCTATTCATTCACGGCGACGATGACCAGACCGTGCCAATCGAGGTGAGCGCCCGCCTGGCGTCAAAGCTCGTCAAGAATGCTGGACTCAAAGTCTATGCAGGCGGCAGTCATGGCCTGCCTTCCACAAATAGGGACGAGTTCAATGCCGACCTTCTCGTTTTTATTAAGGAATAGGCGTTCGCCTCAACGGCCGCGCGACACCGTGTCCGCGTGCTATGGGGCTGCGAAGAGCCGCAAACTTGTCGGATGCGGCTTCCTAGCTGAACGGCCTGTTTTCATCGGTCTCAGCGACCAAACACTGGTGCTGACCAGATCCACCTTCATCGGGCGCCACCAATGACCGCTTTGGGTCAAACTGAGAAGAACTCAGAGTGAGTCCATGTTTTCCGCTCAGTCCTCGAATGCGGACATTCATCATAGCGGTCGGCATGTCTCAGAAGGGCGTCACATACGGAGCGGTTGATGACGCGAAACAGGTTGATGATGGCGTCTTGGTTGTTCGTGATCGAATATAGGTTGCATATCAGGCTTACGGAGTATGGTCTTTCCTGCCGCCGATCTGTGGGGTCTAGTGTAGAAAATAATGGCGGTTTGCGAGAGCAGGTCCGACTGTTAGCAGCGGCGCGGGCAAATGGACTATATCGATATTCATGTGATCATGGGCATCGGATCTACGTTCGAGTTTTGCAGACCCCGCTACACTTTCCCCATTAAGGATGATGCGGCGCATGCCGCCCCTACTGGCGGGAAGAGCCGGACACACCCGCAGATGGTGTGGATGCTATGCTGTCTAAGCAGGCTTTGTGCTTTCGGCACATTTCACTATGCGCACGTTCTGTGTTTCTTTCTGCCGCATAAAGGTCGAAGTAAATCCGTTGTATGCATGCACGAGCCCTGATGCTAACCAAGCTAGGACAAATGCGCCGGATAGGATCACGGTTACGACGAAGTCGATAGTGGGTAGACCTTCCCACATCCGAGATCAGCCGGAAGTCCGCCCAGCGCCGACAGAGTCACCAAACGGGAGTTGCGCGATCTGACCCGCTGATCAAGCCGCGATCTAGGCCTGCCGTCCCAGGGAATCCAGCAGGTCATCGCGGAGTTTGTCACTCGACGCGCCGCCGCCGGCAGGCCGCAGCTGCGCTGGCTAGCTACGACGCGATCGCTTTGGGTCCCCTTCACCAACCAGGACATTGTGGTCGAAGGATCGATCGCGCTCCTGCGGGGGTAATAACGATCGTCTATCGACTCGATGGCGAGAGGTAATTTCCCTCGCCAGCGTTGCGAGGTTATTCTCGTCCGGTGGTGGATAGTCATTGTTGCCCAACAGGAGTTACCATGAAGATTCAAATCCGCAGCCTCGCGATTGCGCTCGCAATTGCTGTTCCTATCGCGGTGGCTGCCACGGCCCAATCGTCTGCTGCGCCGATCAATGCCACGTCGATCAAAGCTGCAGTACCAGGCGTGACGACGGACGTGCGCTATCGGGTGCGGCGGGGTTATCCCTACCCTTCGTACCGGGGGTATCCCACCTACAATTCGTACTACGGCTATCCCACCTATAATTCGTACTGGGGCTATTCCAATAATCCCTATTGGAGGTATCCGACCTACTACTATCCCGACTTCTCTTACGGCTGGGGTGACTACAGCTGGTGGTGACGCCAAAGCTTGGCGGCATGCGGCTTCCTCGAGCCGCCGCTAGCTAACGTGTACTTGAGAGATTTTAGCGTTCCTCGGTCATGCGCACGTGGCTCTTGGATTAAAATCCGACGTGTGTGCTCGTCGGCGATTTCGTTGAAAAAGGGGGCGCGTGTTGATGTAGGACCGATCGGTCCGTATCTCAGTGGAGCTGGCTAGGGATGGATCAGTCTGGAAACGTATTCAGTGTTTCAGGTCGATGCTGCGAAAAGGCCCTCAAGCGGCAAGGTCAAGGTGTGGAGTGCATGGATGGGCCGCGCGGTGAATTCGGCTGTGAAGTGAAGCAATCAGTTCTGCGGTGTGCCTATGGCGATATCCTTCAACAAGCTTGATCTGAACCTTGTCCGTGTCTTCGACGCGCTTATGGAGGAGCGAAGCGTGTCGCGATCTGGCCAAAGGTTATTCAGCCCATCTACCGTTAGTCACGCTCTCTCCCGACTCAGACATATCCTGGACGACGAGCTATTTATTCTTACACCGACCGGAATGCAGCCGACAGTTCGTGCACTTGCGATGGCTCCACGAATACGCAGGGCGTGCAAGTCGTTGAAGGAGGCGATCGAGCTGCCTAGATTCGAGCCAGGCGATTCGACGAGACGGTTTATGATTGCGGTGAGCGATTTCGTAACCGCGCTCATGTTACCTGGTCTCTTTCGCTTGCTGAGGCGCGAGGCGCCGTTGATCGATCTGGAAGTCCGATCGAACAGTTGTAATGATCTAGCAAAGCAGATAGACCTTGGACAGGTCGACGTCGCGATCGGCGCCTTCTCCGAGGTGCCCGAGCACTTCATGTCCAACTCGCTTTTTAGATATGACGATGTGCTGATCGCCAGCTCTTCGCGGGACCTTGGCAGCCTGTCGCTTGAAAAGCTCTCTGGCCTGTCAATCGCAGTCGTCGAGTTGCATGGCGAACTCGAGTGTGGACTGGTTCGACGATCGAAAGTGTATGATCGGAATGCCCTGGAACAGGCATATGCGGATCCGGACAAGGCCCTCGCATCGCGGTTTCACTGGCGCACTTTCTTGCGATCCCCGCTCTGCTTGAGGACACGCAACTGACAGCGATCGTACCACGACCATTCGCCAAGTCGCTGGCTCACATGCATCCACTGTCAATCCACGAGCTGCCATACAAAACAATCCCGGTGAATGCCAGTGCGGTATGGCATAGGCGCAACGCGGGCGATGCACCACAAGAGTGGCTACGCGAGATGCTGAGGCGCGCTAGCGAGCCTTTACGGAATCCTTCAGTTGGATTTGAGGGGCCGGTCCAATCCACACCCATCGCGTTGCTTCCAAAAAGTGCAGCGGGATTTCCACGGCGCAGGTGTGATGCGCAGCGCAAGACCTGAAACGTTGTTAAGAATACCTTAAGCGGTCGGTGCGGAAACCAACCGAGCCGACCTCAGTCGTCCCAAAACAAATGCTCCGCACAGGCATCGATACTGGCGAACCGTCCTACCGTTGCGGGAATCGAGTATATCGATGAAGAGACGAAGCTCGGCGGCACATCTCGCACAAAAGACGTGCTCGCTCCCTCGGACTTTGTTGCCCGCACGCTCATCCAATCAGCGCGATCCACTGCTTTGTCCCCCGGCTGCGTCTGTCCCCGGCTGCCAAGGTGGGTTGGGTTATCGGCGCCTAATATTTTGTCACTCCTGGACGAAAGCATGGCCGCACGATGGAGCGTATGTGGCGCCCGCAAGAACCGCCCCAACACCGATGCTCGACGAGTTGGCCCCGGCACGCCGCCAGCGCTCGTGAAGTGGCGCAACGAGATGACGGCGGCCGGGCATGTGCACCAACCGGGCAAGGCAAACGCCGCTGTACGGGCTTCCTATCGGCTCGGCCAAATTCTTAGGATTTTGGGTGGGGAAGGGGCCAGCTAACGGCTGTCGGTCGGAGCGCTCTCCAGCGCATAGACGTCGTCGGCATAGCTCTTCACCACCACGGTCGTAGCCAGCATCACCGCCATCGTAACGCTTGCGAAGATGAGACCCACCAGTTTTAAAGCCTCTGCTATCCGCCATCCGCTCGTTCCGGCTCTGGCAGGCGCCCTAGCCCGAAAACGGCTGGGCTTTTGCATTAGCCAGACCGACCGTTTTTGCTGTCTGATATTGGCGCGTATAGATGCAATGCTCCGATGACAGCCGAACGGGTTGACACTTACCATCGGCGTCCCCGAATTATCTGCGCCGAGGCCTCGCCTCCAAGTTCTGGACTCGCCGGTGTGCGCCAGCGCCGCCACGGCATCCGCGATCCCAGGCGTATCTGCGTAGGTCACCATGTCACCGGCATCCTCGACCAGATTTAGCACGGAATTGGGCAACGCCTCGTGCAGGCGGCGCGATTGGTCGGACTCGATGAGCCGGTCACCCTTTCCATGCACGATCCTGACGGGAGACCGCAGGCTCTGATTTCGAAGCGACAGCTGCGTGGCGGCTGGAAGAAGAAACGCGCTCTCCTCGGCGATGGCGTGAACGTCGCGGCTCGACTGGAGGGCCTTGCCGAGCCGGGAGGCATCTGCATCTCCGGTCGTGTGTACGAGGACGCTTACGGGAAGATCGACGTCAGCTTCGAAGACATCGGTGTGCAGTCGCTCAAAAACATTGCGAGACCGGTGCTTGTTTATCGGGTGCGGTTCCTGGGAGGCGCCGCAATCTCGGTGCGATCACCTCTGTCGCTATCTGACAAGCCATCGGTCGCCGTGCTTCCCTTCAGAACATGAGTGGCGACCCACCTATAAGGGTCGGGCTGTTGATGTGAAGCAGGTCGGACGAGAATTGGGCGTCCGCTATGTATTGGAGGGCAGGGTACGGAAAGTGCTGATCGAGTTCGGATGACTGGCCAGTTGATTGAGGCTGCGACAAATAGTCATTTATGGGCGGAGAAGTTCGGCGGGTGATGCCGTAGCGAGGAATGCCACCAGCCGCATGGCACCTCGAAACCACGTTTTTGTTCTGCAGAGACCTCTAAGCCCGTTCAGTGAGAAGTATATGTTCGTACTGCACCGTCTATTTTTCTGCGCCTCGATGGCATCAATTCCATAGCCAGAGGTCATTGGACCGTCGAGTTTCGCCGTCCTATTTTTTGCTTGTTTGCAAGGACGTCGAAGGATGAAGACATACAACAAAAATCTCGAGGCAGTGTCGCAGCTAACGAGAGAACGGTGCCATGTCACGCAGCAAGACGGCACCGAGCCACTATTCGCGTCCACCGGAACCGATTGTCGGTCGAAATCGCAGTCCGCCTGTGCTCTCCTTCACCGATTTCGAGAGAGGAATGTAGAGAAACTCTTTGTTGTCGGTGCATCGATCCATCCCGTCAATGCGCTACAACGCGAGAGGCCCTTAGGGGCATGCACGCGTCGACTCGGCGACGACTTCAACAATTACGTTGCGCGGCCGCGCCACCTCTGATCCCGATCTAAAAAAGGATGTTCCAATGAAAGGCGCGAGAAAGACTGGAGTGTTTATCGCGGTGCTCGTATCTACGGGCGCAACCGTGAATCCCGACTACGCGCAAGACGCCGAGCACGGAAAAACCGTCTTCAAAGCTTGCGCAGCATGCCATGCGACGGATCATGCCAATCGCGTCGGGCCGGGCCTAGGAGGAATCATCGGCAGGAAGGCGGGCACGGCTCCCGGCTTCCGCTACAGTGACGCGATGAAGAAGTACGGCATTGTCTGGGATGCGAAGACCGTCGATGCGTATCTGGAATCGCCACAGAAGGTGGTTCCCGGAAACAGGATGACCTACGCGGGGGTGAACAACCCGACGGACCGGACGGACCTCGTTGCCTATCTTGCTACATTGAAGTAGCGACTCGTTGGGCGAGGCGCCAGCAAGACGTCATCCATTCGGTCGTTACGTCGCTACGCAGCTGCGGCCGACGCAGGCGCCCGGATCCACCAGACGATTTGACCTGACCTTTGAGTTTTCAATGCAGACCAAATCGCAATTCCGGTTTTTGAAGGCAGCAAGACAATGATCGGGCAACTGACCAAGGCTGAACGTCAGTACGCGCTATTGATCCTGCTCGGGCTCGCGCTGTGTGGATTGATATTTGGCATAGCAGGCAAGGACGATCCGCTCGGCATTCATGGCGCGCTCATAGGGGTCGCAGCGCTTGCCGGGATATTCAAAGTCATTTCAGTTTACTACGATCCTGAACCCGGCGACGAACGCCTCAATCGCTATTACGACGATCCGACGAGATTCGGCATCATTCTCGCGATGATATGGGCCGTGTTCGGCCTCTTCATAGGTGACTGGGTCGCGTGGCTCTTGGTGAAGCCCGACTTCACTTTTGATGCCGGCTGGGCCAGCTTCGGGCGGCTGCGTCCCGTTCACACCACCAGCGTGCTCTTCGGCTTCGGCGGCAACGCACTGATCGCCACATCCTACTACGTACTACAGCGCACCTCGCGCGCGCGCCTGCCCGATCAGCTCAGCCCGTGGTTCGTTCTGCTCGGCTACAATCTGTTCTGCGTGCTCGCCGTTACCGGCTACATGATTGGTATCACCCAGTCCAAGGAATACGCGGAGCCAGAATGGTACGCGGATATCTGGCTGCTGGTAGTGTGGGTCGTATACTTCGCCATCTATCTGCGCACGCTCGCGCGACGCAAGGAACCGCACATCTATGTGGCCAACTGGTACTACATGGCCTTCATCCTGGTGATCGCGATCCTGCACATCGTCAACAACCTCGCCGTCCCCGTCTCGTTCGGCAGCGCCAAGAGCTACTCGCTGTTCTCCGGCGTGCAGGATGCCATGACCGAATGGTGGTACGGTCACAACGCCGTCGCCTTCTTCCTCACCGCCGGCTTCCTCGGCATGATGTACTACTTCGTGCCGGTGCGCGCCGGACGGCCGATTTATTCCTACCGGATGTCGATCATCAGCTTCTGGGGCATCACCTTCTTTTACATGTGGGCGGGCTCGCATCACCTGCACTACACGGCGTTGCCGCAATGGGTGCAGACGCTGGGCATGACGTTCTCGCTAATGCTGCTGATTCCGTCGTGGGCGTCCGCCGCTAACGCGTTGCTGACGCTGAACGGCGCATGGGACAAGGTGCGGGACGATGCGACGCTGCGCTTCATGATGGTGGCGGCGGTGTTCTACGGTATCACCACCTTCGAAGGATCATTCCTCGCCATCCGACCCGTCAACTCGCTCTCCCACTACACCGACTGGACCGTCGGCCACGTCCATGCCGGCGCGCTCGGATGGGTAGCCATGATCACGTTCGGATCGATCTATGCCATCGTGCCGTGGCTCTGGAAACGCGACCGCATGTATTCGCCGCGGCTCGTCGAGGTGCATTTCTGGCTCGCCCTGGCCGGCGCCGTCGTTTACGTCTTCGCCATGTGGAATTCCGGCATCATCCAGGGGCTGATGTGGCGGACCTACAATGAGAGCGGCACCCTCGCTTATTCTTTCGTCGACTCGCTGATTGCGATGCATCCCTACTACATCGCGCGCGCCATCGGCGGCCTGCTGTTCCTGATCGGCGCGATCGTTGGCGCCTACAACATCTGGATGACGATCAGAACCGGCATTCGCGATGTGCATGAATCTGCAACTGACATGCCATCGCCGGTGCTCGGCGGCACGACTGTCCTTCAACCGGGAGAGTAAGCCGTGTTCGGATTGCACTATCGGCTGGAACGCAAAGCCATCGGCCTCACTCTCGGCATCATCCTTGTGGCCAGCATCGGCGGCCTCGTAGAGATCGCGCCGCTCTTCACCATCCACCAGACGGTGGAAGACGCGCCTGACATGCGCGTCTACACGCCGCTCGAACTGGCGGGCCGCAACATCTACATCCGCGAAGGCTGCTACGCCTGTCATTCGCAGATGATCCGCACCCTGCGCGATGAGGTCGAACGCTACGGGCCCTACTCGCTCGCGGTTGAATCGAAATACGACCATCCGATGCTGTGGGGCTCGAAGCGCACGGGACCGGACCTCGCACGCATTGGCGGCAAGTATTCCGACGAATGGCACGTCGCGCACCTCAACAACCCGCGCGATGTGCTTCCCGTTTCCGTCATGCCCGCCTATTCGTGGTTGCTGAAAACGACGCTGCGCACCGATGATCTCGGCGCGCACCTGAAGGCCCAGCGCGCCGTCGGCGTGCCCTACACCGACGACATGATCGCGAATGCGAGCAAGGACGCCTACAGCCAGGCCGCGCCGGAATCGCCCTACGCCGATGGCGTCTCCCAACGCTACGGCAAGGCCACCAACGTCCGCGCGTTCGACGGCAGGCCTGGCGAACTCACCGAGATGGACGCCCTGGTCGCCTATCTCCAGGTGCTCGGCCACCTGACCGACGCGGCGCACAAATCCGTCGCGAACGTTGCGAGGTGATCATGGATCTCGGACACGGTACGCTGGTGTGGTTCTCGAAGTCGTTCGGATTGTTCTATCTGATCGCACTCTCGATCATCACCGTCGTCTACGCCTATTGGCCCTCGAACAAAAAGGCGTTCGATCGCGCCGCGAAGTCGGTCCTGCACAACGAGGATGGACCATGGCGGTAGAAGAACGCGACAACTACACCGGTTATCTCACGACCGGGCACGAGTGGAACGGCATCAAGGAATTGAACACACCCGTTCCGCGCGCGGTGTACTTTTTTCTGTTGATCGCTTTTGTCTTTTCGGTTGGCTACTGTGTGTTGATGCCCGCGTGGCCACTCGGCGTCAGCTACACCAAAGGACTGCTCGGCCTCGACCAACGCAACATCGTACAGGACTCGCTGAAGCGAGCGGCCCTCGGCCGCAGCGCATGGACCAGGCAGATCGAGGCCAAAAGCTCTCAGGAGATTCAAGCCGATCCTGCGCTGATGAACATCGTGCGCCAGACCGGCCGCACCGTGTTCGGCGACAATTGCGCCGTGTGCCATGGGCTCAACGCACAGGGTGGCCACGGCTTCCCGAACTTGACCACTACCTCATGGCTGTGGGGCGGCGATCCGGACGCCATTGCCGAGACCATCCGCGTCGGCATCAACTCGCCGCATCCCGACAGCCGCACCTCGCAGATGCCGGCTTTCGGCCATGATCAGATCCTCCAGCCAGCCGATTTCGACAAGGTGGTGGCCTTCGTGCGCTCGCTCTCCGATCCATCCACCGCGAAGACCGCAAAGCCCGGTGATGTGGACGCTGGCAAGGAGATCTTCGCTGCCAATTGCGCCGCATGTCATGGCGAGGACGCTAAGGGCAACAGCGACGTGGGCGCACCGAACCTGACTGATAAGTTCTGGATCTATGGCGGCGACGTGCAGACGATCAGGAACACACTATGGAACGGGCGGCAGGGCCATATGCCATCATGGGAAGGCCGCCTGACGCCGCTCGATCGCAAGATCCTCGCGCTATACCTGGTCGATCGGAGGATGCCCAACCAATGAATGGGATGGCAGCATCGCCTGGCGGATGGAAGGCGAAGTCCATCGCCTGGCTGTCGATCGGCCTCGGGCTTATCGTGCTGGCCGCCGCCCATGCGCATCTGCTTTACGTGGCCGTCTCCTCTCAGCCGGACTGCGTCGCTCATCTCCAGCAGGGCGAAGGCAACGGCACCAATAGCCTCAGCGCAGCGACGTCGTCGTGTTCATCAAAACCGTCTAGAAAAACCAAAGCACTGGTGGAGTGATCGATATGACCATCATCCCGACCGTCGTGCCTCCGCTTCCCACGAAAAACCGCTGGCACCGCTTGCTTGCTCCTGGTGATGCCTTCACATGGCTTGCGAAAGGCTGGCAGGACGTGACCGTGCAGCCGATGACGAGCCTCTGCTATGGCTTGCTGATCTTTCTCGCGTCTGTTGCCATCGTCGGTGGTTTGTTTCGCTTGGACTGGGACTACATCCTGTTTCCCGCATTCGCGGGTTTTATGGTCGTCGGCCCGATCCTCGCACTTGGCTTATATGAAAAAAGTCGCTGTCTCGCCGCCGGTCTGCCCGTCAGTCTCGCGAACATGATCTTCGTCAGGCCGCAATGCGGCGGACAGATTCTGTTCGTGGGCGTCCTGCTGTGCCTTTTGATGATCACATGGATGCGCGCGGCGGTGATCATCTACGCGTTGTTTTTCGGCCTGGTGCCGTTTCCCGGCCTCAAGTATATCGCACCGATGCTATTCACCACGCCGGTTGGCTGGGCGATGCTCATTGTCGGCAGCGCCGTCGGCGGACTGTTCGCGGCCTTCTCGTTTGCCATCAGCGCGTTTTCAATTCCCATGATGTTCGACACGCGCGTTGACGCCCTCACCGCCATGGGCTCGAGTATGGCGCTGGTCTGGAACAACCTGACCGTGATGCTGACCTGGAGCGCCATTGTGCTTGCACTGTTCCTGCTCTCCCTCGCCACAGGAATGCTGGGCCTGATCATCGTGTTTCCCCTGCTCGGGCACGGCACCTGGCACGCCTATCGCGCGGTGGCGGTCGAAGCCGGAATATAACGACCCGCCGCGGCGGAATGCCGGCGACGTGGAGAAACGGAGTGCCGATGAGTTGTTGTGCGCCCAGCGCTGAAGCCGCTCTCGCGATGGCCGATCCCGACACCGCGAATGAGGAAGTGCTGCTCGCGAGCCGCATCATCGGCGACGGCGTCCGCCAGACTGACCTCTCGGTGCCGGGCATTCACTGCGGCTGCTGCATCCAGAAGGTCGAAGTGGCCCTCGGCGCGCTTCCCGGCGTGGAAAAAGCGCGGGTCAATCTCTCCTCCAAGCGGGTCGCAATCCGCTGGCAGGCGGACAAACCGCCCGCGCCGTTCATCGAGACACTCAACAACATCGGTTACGACGCATACCTTCACGATGCGGGCACGGACGAGACCGACGAGACACTGAAAGAATTGATCCGCGCGCTTGCGGTGGCAGGTTTCGCCGCCAGCAACATCATGCTGCTGTCAGTGTCGGTATGGTCCGGCGCGGAAGCCCCGATCCGCGACATGTTTCACTGGATCTCCGCGCTGATCGCTTTCCCCGCGCTGATCTATTCGGGCCGCGTATTCTTTTCTTCCGCTTGGCGCGCGTTGCGCCATGGCCAGACCAATATGGACGTTCCGATTTCCATCGGTGTGCTGCTTGCCTTTAGCATGAGCCTTTATGAGACGGTCAATCACGAATCACACGCCTATTTCGACGCGGCAATCTCACTGGTGTTCTTCCTGCTGATCGGCCGCACGCTCGATCACATGATGCGCGAGCGCGCACGAACCGCTGTCCGAGGCTTGGCCCGCCTGTCCTCGCGCGGCGCGCTCGTGGTGCAGGACGACGGCACCCACGCCTATCTACCGGTGAACGAGATCCAGCCGGATATGCACATCCTGCTGGCGGCGGGCGAGCGCGTGCCGGTCAATGCCCGCGTCGAAACAGGACAATCGGAGATCGACTGCGCGCTGGTGTCCGGCGAGAGCCTGCCGCAGCCGATTGCACCGGGCGCGGTGCTGTCCGCGGGTACGCTGAACCTGACCGGCCCGCTCACCATCGTCGCGACGGCTGCCGCGAAAGATTCATTCCTCGCCGAAATGGTACGGATGATGGAAGCGGCCGAAGCCGGGCGCTCGGTCTACCGGCGCGTCGCGGACCGCGCCTCGCGGCTTTATGCGCCGGTCGTGCATCTCACCGCGCTCCTGACATTCATCGGCTGGATGATCGTGGGAGGCGACCTGCGTCGCGCGGCAACCATCGCCATCGCGGTGCTGATCATCACCTGCCCCTGCGCGCTCGGCCTTGCCGTGCCCATGGTGCAGGTCGTTGCCGCGCGGCATCTGTTCGAGAGCGGTGTCATGGTCAAAGACGGCGGCGCGTTGGAGCGCATCGCCAAAATCGACACCGTAATCTTTGACAAGACTGGAACCCTGACCATGGATCGGCTGCGGCTCATGAATCGCAATGACATCGATCTCGCGGCGCTGGCGATTGCCGCTTCGATCGCGGCCCATTCACGTCATCCCTACTCGCGCGCGCTGGTCGCCGCGGGACGTGACAATGCCGTCACGCCTGTGGCGCTGAACGATCTTTCGGAGCAGCCGGGGGCTGGAATGCGGGCCACCATCGGCACGACGACCTACAGGCTCGGCCGGGCGGACTGGGTGCTGACGGATGCAGCCGAACAGGCAAGCACAACCGGCGTTGTACTCTCCGAGAACGGGCGGCTGCGCGCGACCTTCCAATTCGACAGCGAACTTCGCGAGGATGTCCGCGAGGCCGTGCTTGCCATGTCCAATCAAGAATGCCGCGTCGAGATCATGTCTGGCGACCGCGACGAACCGGTACGCCATCTTGCATCGGATCTCGGACTTCCCTACCGCGCCGGCGTCTCCCCCGCGGACAAAACCAAACACATCGTTGATCTGACGGAAGCAGGACAGCGCGTGCTGATGGTCGGCGACGGTCTCAACGACGCGCCTGCCCTCGCCGCCGCCCATGCATCCATGGCTCCGGCCACCGCCGCCGATGTCGGACGCAATGCCGCCGACCTCGTCTTCCTGCACGACAGTCTTCTCGCCGTGCCGCAGGCCATTGCGGTTGCGCGCAATGCGCGGCAGCTCGTGCGCCAGAATCTCATCCTCGCCATCGGCTACAATGCCATTGCAGTGCCCATCGCGATCCTCGGCCATGTGACACCGCTGGTGGCGGCGGTGGCGATGTCGACCTCGTCACTGCTCGTGATCGCCAATGCCCTGCGGCTGCAGGGCTGGCGCTCGCGCAAGAAGCCGGGCGCGGGCGCGCCCGCTGGCGATATCTCCAGTCAGGCGCTTGCGATGGAGAAAGCCCGATGACGGATTACTTCTTCCTGATTCCCGTTGCGCTCGCGCTCGGCGCCATAGCGCTCGGCGCGTTCATGTGGTCGCTGCGAAGCGGCCAATATGACGATCTTGCGGGCGCCGCCGAACGAATCCTGTTCGAAAGCCGCGATGGGCCCGACGACACAGCCCGGGCGCACGGGGACAAGCCGAGCCACCGCAACTAGTTGTTCAGTCCCGATGTGAGGTAGATTGGATCGCATCTGAATCGCGCGGGGTTGTCCGTCCAAGCTTGGCTGTTCGCTCATAGGGTGTGAAGCCTTGTAAGGTCTTCAATCGCTTGGCGAAGTTGTAGGCATCGAGGAATGCCGCGAGGTGATCGCGAAGCTGTTGATGATCCTCGTAGTGATAGCGCCCGACGGTCGCCTCCTTGAGGGTGCGGTTCATTCGCTCGACCTGACCATCGTTAGAGGGAAAATTAGGCTGGCTCAGGTGATGTTCGATGCCATAGCTCCGGCAGGCGCGATCAAAGGGATGGCCACGCCATCTGGCGGTAGGTCCCTCGCCGGTTTCTGGGCAGTAGATCGGCGAACTGAATGCCGTCGTCGGTGAGCGCGGTGTGGATCTCATACGGCGCCGCACCACTAAGGCCGCCAGGAAGGCGCGAGCCTCGCGCGCGATCGCCTTCGGCATGAGCCGGGCGAAGGCGCATTTCGAGGTCCGCTCCGCGGCGACGAAGAGATAGAGCCTGCCCTCCTCGGTCCTCACCTCGGCGATGTCGATGTGGAAGTAGCCGATCGGATATGGTCTTGTCGCCGGTGATCTCCGGCAACCGGCAGATGCCGTGCCGCCGGAGGCACCCATGCAGGAACGAGCGGGTCAGGTGCGGGATCGTGGCTTGCAAGGCATAGAGACAATCATCCAGCGGCAACAACATGTGCTTGCGGAAGGCGACGACGATGCCCTCTTCTCCCGGCGACAGGACCGTCGAGCATGGGACCTTCGGCCCCATCGGGGCGGTCATGCACGAACGTTCGCTTGCGCCACTTGGCCACCGTCTCACGGTTCAGGCCATGCCGTGCTGCTACTCTTTGAGCGGACCTTTCGATCGCTGGATCGCAACTCGGATCGCGTGGGTGGTCGTGGCGCTGCCGTGAAGTATCTGGCCCATAGTACCTTCCGAATAGGGGATCAGTCTCACTGATTCACCCACACTCCGGGACTGAACAAACTAATTGCCGCCCCTCGGAATTGGCGTCGACGACGCAGCCTGGGACCATTCGGTGTTCTCAAAGAATCGCGACCGGCTGCTGGAAGGCGACATCGCGACCAAGTTCCTCGCAGCGGTGCTGGCGCAGCCCAAGGTGAAGAAGCTTCTGTCGAGCGATCACTTCTCGGTCGACGGCACGCTGATCGAAGCCTGGGCCTCGATGAAGAGCGTCAAGCCGAAGGACGGCTCTGGCGAGCCGCCAGCGCAAGGGGGCGGGCGCAATGCCGAAGCGGACTTTCATGGCCAGAAACGCTCGAACGACACCCATGCTTCAACCACTGATCCCGATGCCAGGCTCTACCGCAAGGGCAAAGGCAAGGAGACGAAGCTGTGCTTCATCGGGCATGGGCTGATGGAGAACCGTCGCGGCCTGCTGGTCGACGCCTGCCTGACGCAGGCTAACGGGCATGCCGAACGCGTGGCCGCGCTGCACATGATCGAGCCTCGTGCCGACCGGCCGACAGCGATCACGATTGGCGCCGACAAAGCCTACGATGCCGAGGACTTCATCAACGAGCTGCGCTCGATGAACGTGACGCCGCATGTTGCGCAGAACACCAGCGGCCGTAGCTCTGCGATCGACGGGAGAACGACCCGGCACGACGGCTATGCCGTCAGCCAGCGTATCCGCAAGCGCATTGAGGAGGCATTCGGCTGGATCAAGACAGTCGCCGGGCAAGAGAAGACCAGGTTCCGTGGCCGTGAGCGCATCGGGTGGGCTTTTACCTTCGCTGGGGCCGCCTACAATCTGGTTCGGCTGCCCAAGCTGATAGCGCAGGTCGCCTGCTGGCCAAGGTGCCCGGCTTCGCCAAGGCCTTTGCCGGCCGCTGGCGCATCGTCGAAATGGACAGCTGGGACCGCGACTTCCTCGATCTCGTCGAGCAGGCGCATCTCTCCTTCAAGGTAAGTCCGACGGTGAGATTGCCTTCGGTGCGCTGAAGGGCTTCCTCGATGTCCGCTATGGTGCGCAAGACGGTTCGGCCTGCGCGGAGTTCTCATGGCACCAAAGCTAGCACCACCTCTCCTATCGTGACGAACGCGAAAGACATTCAAGCCTTGCGTACTTATTGTTTTTTGCCGCGCTATTGGCGTGGGTCTGTACGTGGCCTTCATCGCCGGACCAGCCGTGCGCAAAAGTGCGCAAGACTGAACTTGATCTCGCGATAGCAGAAGAAGATCGTGCCTTCTGTGAGAAGTATTGGAACGCGCGCGGGGACCAGCGAGTTTCTCGCTTGCGCCAATGAGATAGCGGTTATCCGGCGAAAGCAGGTTGACCGCGACCGTGCGGCCGAGATTGGTTTACTCTGAAGTACGGGTCCTTCATCACTATCCCCCACTTCTTCGGGCATGGCCGGTCGCAATGCTCTCAGGATCAATCAGTTCGCGCCTTGCAGCAGGCGCAGAAGCGGGTCTGCTTGCCGTAGGCAATCGTCGCAGCCTGGGGATCAGCGGGATCGCGTTACGGTGTCACGCCGTCACAGTGTGTTACGTCGCGGGCCGTTACGTTTGGGCAGCTGCAATGTGTTGCAGGTCCATTTTCACAGCAAGCGGTTCGTGTCTTGGACAGCGTCTCAAACCCTTAGAGCACCAGAAACGCGTTCAAGGGGCTGATCGCCGGCCCTAGATCACGCAGCAATGTCATACGCGCTTTAAGGATATAGGCGATTGGACCGCGGCTTGTGTCCAAACGGCACTGTGATAGTTGAGGCCAGGCGTGTTTGAGCTGAGTTGACGCGAACCGTGCGCCTCCCAATCGAAATTGCCGCTGTGAGCCTGGCAATCGAGGTTCTAATTCGGGTTTTGTGAAGGGTAGCGCGGCGTCACCTTCAAGCGACCCGTCGCGACCAGGTCACGGCGTGGCACTGGCTATATTTTCTACTCATCGCTCCGCTTGCCTCGCTCGGCGTAGACGGAGCCGACGCATCGACGGAGCTTCTGCCGCCGCTTGGCGGGACAGGCCGAATGTGGGCGAGCGGGCGTTTCGAATTTCACCAGCCGCTTCACTCCAGGGGCGGCAACAGGCTTAGAATTCTCTGCGGATGCGGCTGGTTGCATTCGTCGCTGCGGCATCACGTGGCGCGCCGAGCGGCAATAACGATCGTCTATCGACTCCATGGCGATAGGTGATTTCCCTCGCCAGCGTTGCGAGGTCATTCTCGTCCGGTGGTGGATAGTCATTGTTACCCAACAGGAGTTACCATGAAGATTCAAGTCCGCAGCCTCGCGATTGCGCTCGCAATTGCTGTTCCTATCGCGGTAGCTGCCACGGCCAAATCGTCTGCTGCGCCGATCAATGCCACGTCGATCAAGGCGGCGGTACCAGCCGTGACGGCGGACGTGCGCTATCGGGTGCGGCGGGCTCATCCCTACCCTTCGTACTGGGGTTATCCCACCTATAATTCGTACTGGGGCTATCCGACCTATAATTCATATTGGAGCTATCCAACCTATTACTATCCCGGCTTCTCTTACGGCTGGTGGTGATTACGGCTGGTGGTGATGCCAAAGCTTGGCAGCGTGCGGCTCGTTCGAGCCGCCGCTAGCTAACATGTATTTGAGAGATTTTAGCGTTCCTTGGTCATGCGCACGTCGCTCTTGGGTCATTGTCGACGGATTCGGCAGGAGGCGTCACCCGGTTGATGTCCGCTTCAACTAGTTAGGAGAACTATCATGACAAAGCGTTCCCTTCTGATCGCGGCAGCGAGCGGCTTCATTGTCTTTGCACCGGCAGCATACGGGCGCTCGGCCTACGACGGCTCCTGGGACCTCGTCTTCGTGACGCAAAGAGGAACCTGCGATTCCAGTTACAGCTTTACTGTCGATGTGACCAACGGAATTGTCACGCATCCCAATCTCGTGAGATTTCGAGGTTACGTCGCAAAATCCGGCGCCGTTCGCGCTTCGGTGACGGTCCGGGATAAATATGCCTCGGGTGCGGGCAAATTGTTCGCAACGTCCGGCCAGGGGACCTGGAACGGCCACTCAGGAACGGCGCGATGCTGGGGCTACTGGACGGCGCGACGCAATTGAAGGACGCAACGGCGGCACGCGACCGGGTGCGACTGTGACGCGAATGCTGGCAGGGCCAAGCCATCATACGGAGAAGAGCGGTTCCTCGGTGAACTGGAGGTCATAATGAGATGACGGTTCCCAGAATACTAGCCGGCGTTGCAGTCCTGCTCAGCCTGCTCTCGGCCGGCCTCGGCAAGACAATGTGGCTGGAGAAGGCTCATGGCCAACCCATGAGCGCGCCCAGCTCGTTGGGTGAATCCGCACAACTCGATATTAATCGGCTAGCTCTGGTGATTGGCAATTCAAACTATCCCGATGCCGACTCTCCTCTTGCCCAAATGACACGCGATGCGGAAGGTTTGACAGATGCTCTTCGCAAGGACGGCTTCCTGGTGGACGCCGTTGACAATGCGACTCGCCGCGACATGACCCGCGCAATCGATGATCTAAGGGCAAGAGTACATTTGAACTCGATTGTGCTAATCTATTTTGGAGGTTACGGCGTTCAGTCTGACGGTCAAAATTATTTAATCCCAGTCGATGCGAAGATCTGGTATGAAGAGGATGTTCGTCGACAAGGTGTGAGCATTGACCTCCTCCTTTCGAAACTCAAGACTTCAGGAGCACGCGTCCGGCTCGTAGTCATCGAAGCCTCACGCCGCAACCCCTATGAACGACGTTTCAGGACTTACTCACACGGACTTGCACCCATTCAAACGAGTGAGAGCACGCTCATCCTGAGCTCAGCAGCTCCTGGCCAAGTCGTCGAAGAATCGGATGAACTACATAGTCAGCTGATGACCGCTCTTCTTACGCAGATGAATTCTTCGAAGAGGATCGACGAGGTCTTCAACAACACCCGAAGCGCGGTGGCGGCTGCTACTCAGGGCCAACAGATTCCAGCTGTTTCATCTACGCTAACCGAGAGTGTAACGTTTGGCGGGCACGGAGCGGCGCTCCCGTGTTCTCCGTTGGCTCTGCACCTAGCGGCCGCCGCGGGTGATCAAACGGATTTCTGCTGACCTCCAAAGATAGAAGGTCAAGGCTGCCGACTTCCCATGGCAGCGCCCCCGCCCGTTTGCGCGGTACTCATGACCGCTGGCCATAATGCCCTCCGCGGATCAGGTCCCGGTCAACAGCACGCATTCGAAGATGCCATGGCCCAAGTGGGTTGTCCTGATCGCCGGATCGACCGGCACTGCATTAAGTGCTATTCGCCCTCCCAACCGTTACGTCACACCGGGTCTCCGGTGCAATCTCTCCAACCAATGCTGCAAAGTGAAGATTCTCCTCGCCAACCCGGAGCCGTCCACACATGGCTCGCTGCAGGATGTTCAATTCACGCTGCCTGATTTGACTGTGCAGGCAGGGTGAATTGAAAAGTCGCGCCCTGAGGTTGGGCGGCGGTGGCCCACAGTCGTCCCCCATGCGCTTCAATGATGGAGCGGCAGATCGATAGACCCATCCCCAAGCCGCCGGGCTTTGTCGTATAGAAGGCCCCAAAGATGCGCTCGAGACCCGGTGAACTCAGACCCGGACCCGAATCCCGCACTACGACGAGCACGCGGTCCGGCTCGACCTTACCAGTGGTGATCACCAACTCTCGCGACCGCTCGCTGACCGAGCTTAATGCTTCAACAGCGTTGATGATCAGGTTCATGATCACTTGTTGCAGCTGGACCCGATCTCCCTGAATGAGCGGCAAGCCCTCCACGAGGTGTGACTGCACCGAAATGCCATTCTTCACGACTTCGCCACGGGTCAGGTCGATGACCTCGAGGATTGCTCCGTTGATATCCACGTCTTCTTTCCGGAGAGGTGCTTTTTTGAAAAGCGCGTGCATGCGGCCGATGACCTCGCTGACGCGATTGCCGTTTGCAAAGATCCGGTTGAGAGCCTGCCGAGCTTTCTCCAGATCCGCCGGTTCTTTGCTCAGCCAGTGCAACGCCGCAGAGGCATTGTTGAGCGTCGCCCCGATCGGCTGGTTGACTTCATGGGCAATCGAAGCCGAGAGCTGCCCCATTGTTGCGACTCGATTCGCGTGCACGAGCTCCATCTGCACCTCGCTGTAACGCCGCTCGCTTTCGCGAATTTCCTTCTCCGCCCGCTTGCGCTCGGTTAAGTCGACCACGAAGGCCACGCCCTGGTCGTGTCGCCCGCCGAACGTCGCTGCCCCGACCAGCACCGGCACGCGGCCGCCGCTTTTCAGGAAGTACTCCTTCTCATAGGGGTGCGCGGTTCCGGTCGCCTCCAGATCCGCCACACGTCGGTCGTCGGCATCGCGCCATTCGGCGGGCGTCAGATCCCGCCAGCGCAGTCGACCGGAGACGAGATCGTCGCGGCCGTATCCGACGATGCGGAGAAAAGCTTCGTTGGCATCGATGATCCGGCCGTCAGGATCCCAGACGAAGATGCCGATGATGTTGGCATCCACTAGCCGTCGGATCCTGGCCTCCCGCTCAGCTAGATCGCGGTACAGGCTGGCGTTCTCTATTGAGATAGCCGCCTGGGAAGCGAGCAGTGTGAGGACCACCCTTCGAGCAGGAGTAAACGCGCCAATCGTAAGGTTGTTCTCCAAGTACAGCATCCCAATCAACCTGGTCTGCTTAAGTATCGGCAGGCAGAGCACTGACCGTGAGCGGTGGTCGCGAATATAGCCATCCGCTGAAAACGAGCTCTGACTGGACGCATCGTGCAGGAGAACGCTTTCTTTTGTCCGAAGGACGTAGTGAAACACAGACTTCGGTAGATCTGCGGCCGTGACGCGTGCCTGTTTCAGGACCACGTTCACGTTGTCACTGCTGGCTGTGGCCTCTGCTTCAATTTGATATTTGCCGCCTCGCGGAAGAATCAAGAGACCTCGATCGGCGCCTGCGTGTTCGATTGCCGAACTCATGAGCGTGTTGATTAACTTCTCGAACACGATCTCGCCTGACACTGCTTCCGAGACTTTGATTACGGTAGCTAAATCGAGCCGCTCGATGGGTGTCACTATCGTCGCCGTGGAATCCGGGATCGACTTGTCCACTTTGAGGTGCGGATAAAGCTCCTCGAGTTGGCGAACCTTTCCGTCGGCTCCCCAGCGCAGGTAGCAGGCCCGCGCGGCTCGCAAATAGGTCGCCGCGATCTTCTCGTAACCGCGCTCTGCGTAGAAGCGCCCGGCAATCTCGTTGGCAATCGCCTGGTTGTGCACGAACCCGTATTTGTGAGCCTCGCGGATGGCCTTCTCGTACAGCTCCTGAGCGTTCAATACCCGGCCCTCAATGCGGGCGATCTCGGCGCCGACCAAGGCAGCGCGGTCTTCGAAGGTTTCGGGGTTGACCTCCGCCCACACTTGGAGCTGCCGGTGGTGGTCCAGCAAAGAATCGAAATGCCTCGGTCTCTGCTCCGGTGTGGCGTGATCCCAGACCGCCGCATGCGCCAGCGCGCCATAGAGTCGATATTCCGCTGACTCGAACATTGCCGTCGACGTCCAAAGCAGCGGTTCCGCGTGCAGCGAGGCGTCGACCGCCGACGCAAGGTCTCCGGCGAAAAAGTGCGCCTGCAGCTTTCGCGTCCAGTAATAGAACTCGGCGAGCACCAGATCGGGACTGTTGGCCAAGCGGCGTTCGGTATCGAGTTCGCTGTATCCCTCATGATCCAGGCACCCGAACGTCGCAGTCAGCCCGCGCAAGGTGAGGATCAAACCGAGTTGTGCTCCGCAGCGTTCGATGACCAGGCCGAAACGCACCCGCCTAGCAGATGCCAGGCCGTTCTCGCATGCCTTTTGCACTTCCGCGAGTGGATCCCCGGCGGCGAGGCAAACCGTGACGGTTAGCAGCTCGCACTCGGCTGTCAGATACTCGATCGAGAAGATGAGCTGGTGATTACGTTCCCAAGTCTCTTCTGCAAGAAGGGCTCTGCCGGCCCTGAGATACTTGAGAGCCGAGTCGTATGCTGTCGAGAGTTTCGCGCGCCGGCCTGCGATCAGATTCAGTTCTGCGACGCGCTCGCGATCCTCGACAGAGGTGATGAGCTGGGAGCCCCGGTTGAGTTGATTGACGATCTCAAATATCGCCTCCTCACGTTTTTCAGCGGGCGTGTGCTCGGCGAGGAGCATTCCGATGCGCAGGTGAGCCTCGGCACGCAGCTCCTTCGGGATCAGCGAGTAGGCGGCTTCCTGCACGCGGTCGTGCAAGAAGCCGTAGGAATTGTCCGCACGGAAGATGAGGCCCGATCGCACGGCTTCCCAGAGGTGGTCGTGCATGTCCTCGACCGAGCCCTGATACCCAATCCGGAGCATCTCAAACTCTGCACTGTTGCCCATGCAGGCGAACTGCTGGAGTACCTTCTGGGTTTCTGGCGGAAGGCGCTTCAACTTCTCGACCATCAGCTCTACAACATTGTCCGTGAAGCCTTTGGCACGAATGCGGAGCAGGTCCCATACCCAACGCCGCGCGCGGTAATCGAATGTCAGCAGGCGATCGTCCGCCAGAGTAGAAATGAACTGGATTGCGAAGAACGGGTTGCCCGTGGTCTTTTCGTGAATCAAGTCTGCCAGTGGGGCGGCGCGCTCCAGTTGGCAGTAAAGGGAGTCCACAAGCAGTTTACCTAGATCGTCGCGACTGAGTGGTGTGAGAACGATGTCCTGCACTGCCGCTCCGGCCTGACGGATCGCTTCTAGCTTACGTACCAGCGGGTGGGTGGCATTGACTTCGTTGTCCCGATACGCACCAATGAGCAGTAAGTGCTGCAAATCGTTGCGGGTCAACAGATCTTCGAGGAGGTCGAGTGTGGCGACATCCAGCCATTGCATGTCGTCGAGGAAGAGCGCGAGCGGATGTTCAGGTCGCGCAAATACGCCGATGAACCGTCGAAATACGATCTGAAAACGTCTCTGCGCCTGCTGCGGCGGCAATTCGGGCACTGGCGGCTGCTCGCCAATGACGTGCCTCAATTCCGGAACGAGATCGACGAGGAGCAGTCCGTTCGGACCCAGCGCCTCGCGAAGTGCATCCCGCCATTTGCGCAGGTCTTCCTCGTTCTGGCTGAGGAGCCGCCGGATAAGGCTCTGAAACGCCTGGGCCAGCGAGGCATGCGGAATGTCGCGCTTGTACTGGTCGGATTTGCCCGACGCAAACAAGCCGCGTGGCGGCACGAGTGGTTTGTGGAGCTCATTGACGACTGCGGATTTGCCGATGCCGGAGTATCCGGAGACCAGCACCAGTTCCGCTCGGCCACCGCCAACAATGCGGTCGAAGGCGGTGAGCAGAGTGTCAACCTCGCGGTCCCTCCCGTACAGTTTCTCGGGGATCATGAGGCGATCCGGGGTGTCGCGAGCGCCAGGAGTGATGTCATCGACCCACCCCTGGGACTCCCATTGGGACAGGCAGCGCCGAAGATCGCTTTCAACTCCCACCGCTGTCTGATACCTCTCCTCCGCCGTCTTGGAGAGCAACTTCATCGTGATCGCGGAGACCGAGGCCGGCACGGTTCCCACCCGCTCACTGGGTGCGGCTGGTTGTTTCGCGATGTGACAGTGCACCCATTCCATCGGCTCGGAGGCCGTGAATGGAAGACTGCCGGTCAGCATTTCGTAAAACGTCACTCCAAGCGAGTAAAGGTCGCTCCGAGAATCGGTCGAACGGTTCATTCGTCCCGTCTGCTCGGGTGCCATGTAGGCGAGCGTTCCCGCGATGAACTCGGGAGGTTCGGGCGACTGGCGCTCGCGCGGAAGTCGGGACGCAATCCCGAATCCGGTGAGCCATGCGTTGCCGGAGTCGTCGACGAGGACATTCGCGGGCTTGATATCCTTATGTATGAGGCCCTGCTGATGGACTTGACCGAGTGTCCTTGCCAATCCAATGGCGGTGCTAAGGAAGCGCGTCAGGTCGAGCGGTTGCCCCTGGTCACGCTCAAGAATCCGATCCAGCGGCTGACCGCCAGGGTCCTTGAGTAAGAGGATCGTCCGCCCGTCGTGACGAGTAATGGCCAGCGGCTTGGCAGCCCACGCGGGATCGAGTTCGGCTGCGAGCGAGTATTCGTGCATGAGCCGCCTGATACTCTGAGGCGACGGCTGTTCAAAGAGTGCGATCGCCAGGACTGGCGAGGGATCGTCGTGCTTTCGGCCGCGGTAAAGGATAAAGTCCGCGCTTTCCCGCAGGGGCACCAGCACGTACCCCGAGAGCCCCGGGATAGGTGACATTCTTGTCGCCACGGCATCACGACCTCGGTGTATTCATCTGGACAGGACGCTAGAAAGATGTCAACAGGAACGAAATCCCAATGGCCGCACCGGCCGTAGAGTTGGTTCAATCGTTCTAACGAACTGAAACTTTCTAACGAACTGACAAACAGGTCTCTTCATCAACAGGATTCTCCCGCCGCGGCACTCCTGCTCACCAGGCAGGTGCGTTGGCTTCCGCCAAGCCTCTGCGCAGATGTGCCCAAGGCAGACGGATTAACCTCCAGCGGGACGTTTGCTCATAAAGCCAAGCCAAGTCTCGAGAAGTCCGCTACTTGGATTGTGGCTTTTCGGCCATGTTCCGGCATCCCCTCAGCGCCGCCTCCCGCAACTTGTTGAATCTGCAATTGGCAAACCTACCTGGTTTAGCGCTCCAAAAACGGTGAAGTGCGCTTACTCCCGCGATCTCTCACGCTCCGTCCACGTCACGCGCTATCCCTCGTCCTCGGTCGCCCCCATCATCCGGCCCATAGTCCCGCTATCGGAAATGTGGCGGCCAGTCTCCGCGAAGCCCGTCTCTTAGGACTTGAAGAGGTCCCGCATGATAGAGTCTTCCGGCGTAGTCTGAAGCGTCCTCTTGACAATCGGGCCAAATGGTTCTGCCGCCGACCGTGCAGATAGCGCGCCTCGCTTAAGACGGCCTCGCTGCCGAACTATCGTCGCCCTTGAGGGAACCGAGTTCTTGCCCCATCGTTTACTGAGTCTCTCGCGCGAAGGAGGTTGAAAATGGCAACCAGCGTGACAGATAGTGGCTTAGCAACAAG
>NZ_JAQMIL010000100.1:0-29551 GCF_029990105.1 Bradyrhizobium sp. Arg237L
TCGTAGTGGCTGATGATCATCCGCTCCGACATGCCGCGCACGCGGCTCGGATCGCAGGAAAGGGGTTTCATCGTGTAGGTCATGGCAGCCTCCTGACACATGGCCCGGCAATCAGCCAGGCGACGAAAATGCCGGCAGCCAAAGGCAGCGTCAGATCAGAAAGCTTGTATGATAAGATCTGGATAACGGCAGACATGATGCGCCCTTGGTTGAAAACCGGACGCGATTCTTGGGCATGTCGCCTCGTGGGGAGATCGCTTTCCCCATGCGCGCAAATAAGGCTGAGAGCGCGAACTTGTCAATGCGGAACGAGCCGAGTCTCCGCAGCGTGATGGACGACGGAACGCTTGGAACGACAGCGAACCTGCCCCTCTCCCATTCCGATCCCCGGTAGCCTAGCAAGGCCGCCGCCTTCAATCGGCTGCTGTGATGCTGTAGTCGCTGAGGTACATGTGGCGGTCGGGCCCTTTGACCAAAGGCCGATACGCCCTGACACTGGCTGCGCCAGCGTGTCCTCAGGGTAGAACTTGCCGTCGAGCCAGCCCTCGACCTTGGTGCCGTTAATGCAATGATCACGCTGACCACGCGGCGACTTCCATCGTCGCCGCGCGTCGTGTGAGGTTTATCGACTGATCGAAGCGCGGTGCCGCTCAGTCATCATCGTCGTCATCGATAACGCGCAATCGCCCGTTTTGCGCGTCCACGACGATCTTGCTGATTTGGCCCTGCTTCGAACCGACAGCTTCTAAGTATCGCCCGTCGCGGATAATTTGCACGTTCGACCAGCCATCAGACTGCAACTTCTGACGCATCTGGTCTTCGGTCACCGGCTGATCACCCGCAATGAACGCAGGACCTTGCCTCGGTTCCGCCGTCACCATTGCAATACCGGCGATGCCCGCCAACATCAGGCCGGCGGCCGCCCAGATAAATTTCCGAGTCATTGCGCTTCTCCTTTTCGTCGAGACGAATGCCCCCAAATCGAACGCATTTTCTCGCGCGAAGTGAAATTACGTGGTCCTCGTCATAGCCGCGCGAGGTAGTGCGCCAGCGCCGCGATATCCTGGTCGCTTAGTGGGTAGGCAACCTCGGCCATCGCGGCGACACCGCCGCCGGATCGAACGCCGGCCTTGTAGTCGTGGAGCGCCTTCAAAAGGTAATCCTCGCGTTGCCCCGCGATACGGGCAACGGCTTTGCTGCCGGCATAGTTATCGCCGTGACAGGAAGCGCAATGTCCGACTGCCGCCGCCTTTTTGCCGGCGTCTGTCAAATCAGGATGATCGTCCGCCCCTTTTGCCGTCGTCGGATCGGCAGCCTTGAGCGAAGCGAAATATGCGCCGAGGTCGCGAACATCGTCGTTGCTGAGTTGTTCAGCAATCGGACCCATGACCTCGCTCTTGCGCGCACCGCTGCGAAAGAAAACCAGTTGCCATTGCAGGAACTGATCGGGCTGCGACGCCAATGATGGCGTGTTCTCTGTGGTGGAGACGCCCTTGTCGCCGTGACATGCCGCACAGGCCTCCGCCTTGCTCTTCCCAGCATCTGTATCCGCGGCAACGCTGTGCGTCACCGCACCGATCGGCACTGCCAGAAGGAGTGACAGCGATAGGCGTCTCCAATATTCCATCCTGCCAACCGATCGATCGCCAGCAACGTCGTGCATGATCAGATCCTCCGCAGGATGGTCTTTCCGCCGAACGCGCACCAGCGACGCATCCGGCAAGGCATGCTTGCAATACGCGCCACCGCCTTATTCCTTCCTGAGCCCGACGATGGTCTTCTCCCCGTCGATGGTCTCGATAGTGAGTTCGACCTCGTCGCCATAGCGAACGGAATCGAAGAGCAGACCGTCCTGTACCTTGAGGTCCGCAGTCGCGCGCGGTGTCAGGCGCACGGCGATCCGGTCGTGGCGTTGGTCTACCTCCGCGACGACCCCTCGCAACGTCTCTTGCGGCCTTGTCCGCGTCGCCAGCGCGGGGGCGAGATCGTCGATCTGATTGGTGAGGACCGGCTGGGTCGCGTCACGAACCGAAGTGGTCGCCGGTACATCAAGAGGGCGCGACGCGGCATGCGCCGGAGCAAGTATCGCGCCTGAGATCGCGAGAGCCCGGAGCGTGCCGCGGCTTGTGCCGAGCAGGCGCCCCATCCAGATGCGTGACGAGTTTGCGCGAGAATCGGGATCGCGGGCGAAAAGTCGAATCCGAGAAGAGAAGTTGATGGCAGACATGCGGCGTCCTTGGTGAAGTACGGACGCGATTCTTGGGCATGTCGCCTCGTGGGGGGATCGCACGCCCCCATAGATCGAATAAACCGATTGCCGTCGCTCCTGTCAATCGGCTGTCAGACAACCAGCAAGACTCCCGAAATCAGCAACAAAGCGAGTACCAGCTTTCGGAACATCGCTTCGTCAATGTAGTCAAACAGTCTCAGCCCAAGCCATGTTCCGATTAGCAAGCACGGCAAACCCATCACGAAGAGTTTAACGGTCTCGCTGGTCACCGTTCCCTTTCCTCCAAGCCAGAGCGCAGACATGAGGAAGGTGGTAACGGCGACGGGCTGGAATATCGTGCGTTGAAGGTCCTTCGGCCAGCCGCGCAGGCCGCACCAGATCGTCACCACTATGCCTGCTAAGCCGGTCAGGCCTCCAAGCACGCCGTTGAGGAAGCCAACCGCAGCGTCGGCCGCGCTCCCTCCGGTGGAGATCGGTTTTAGGCTGGGTCGGAGAAGTGCGTAGAGACTGTACGCAGCGAGGAACGCGCCAACCGCGATGCGGACGGTTCGAGGATCGGACCAGGTCAAGAGAGACACGCCCGTCGGAACCCCGAGCGCGGCGCCGACGATGAACGGCAGCAATTTGCTCCTATCGAGCGCGCGGCGCAGTCTCCAGACTGAGTAGCCTTGCACCAGAAGACCGAAGCCGACGATCAATGTCGCGCTCTGCAGCGGCGTGAGGATGTAAAGCCAGAGCGAAGCCGCCACAAGCCCAAAGGCAAAGCCCGAGAGCCCCGCAACAAAAGCACCCGCAAAGGTCGCAAGCAGAAATAGCGGAAGTTCAAAAGTGGACCCGTCCATGCGCTCGCTCCATAGAAAAGCGAGCAGCGCTTGCATGGGGTCACCATTTTACGGGGAGGCTGCGACGTCCCCGATCAGTAAAATAGAGCAGAGAACGAACGACCGCAACGAGCGACGGTCTTGCGCCGCCATTCCTATTCGCAACGGCGATCAGGGAAGAGATACTGACCGTTGCTTATCTTCAATCGTCTGCGTGAGGGATGATCAGTCCCCGCTCTCCTTGAGCGGGTTCACGGACCAGCCCAGCTTCTTGAGCTGCCGCAGATCCCTGGAAGCCTCTGCCAAGAGCCAGTCGCGGAATGTGACGATCTTCGGCTGGGCTGCCGTCGCCCTCGGACAAATGATCCAGTAGGTCTTCGACAGTCGCAACGCTTCCGGAAACGGCCGCACCAGCCGTCCGTTGATCAGGTCCCACGCCGCCAATGTCGTGCGGGCAAGCGCGACACCCTGCCCGTTGATCGCCGCGTCGATCACCATGCTGGCCCGATTGAGCACGGGGCCGTGGATGATATTCGTGTCGTCGACGCCCGCCGCCTGCAGCCACCTGGACCAATCGGTTCGGCTGTCCATATGGATCAGCGGATAGTTGAGGATATCGGCCGGCTTGCCGAGTCGTCGGCGGCCCGAGAGAAGCTTCGGACTGCAAACAGCAAAGAGCTGCTCGGCGCTCAGCTTGACCGTATCGAGCCCCGGCCAATTGCCCTCGCCATGGCGCACCGCAAGATCGACTTCCTCTCGCGCGAAGTCGACGTGATGAAGCGTTGCGGAAACGCGAAGGTCGATCCCAGAATGAGCTTCGGCAAAATGGCCCAGCCGGTGAACGAGCCATTTGGCCGCGAAGTCCGGCGAGGTGCTGACGGTAAGGACGCCGGCGTTCTGGCGTTGCAGAAGGCGCTCTGTGCCAACCGCAATGCGGTCCAGCGCATCGCGAACGATAGTGAGATAGTCCTTGCCCGCCTCGGTGATGATCAGGCGCTGGCGCTCGCGATTGAACAGCTTGATTGCAAGCTCAGCCTCCAGCGCCTTGACCTGATGGCTCACGGCGCCCTGCGTGACGCAAAGCTCCTCGGCCGCGCGGGTAAAGCTCTCATGCCGCGCCGCGGCTTCGAAAGCCTTCAGCGCATTCAGGGGTGGTAGGCGTGGGCGCATCGCAAGGACTTCATGAGAAAAACTAGGGCGGGCCAGAGAAACGATGCTTTGCGGATAACGGCCCGCTAACTCTATTGAACAGCTCCAGTGTAGCATTTCATGAGATTTGGAGCTTGTCGATGTCAACCTTGATCAATGATACATCGCCGTTTCGATTGATCCGGTCGGCGATTCCGCGCACGCAACTTCACCGGGAAAATTCGGTGCGAAGGATCGACGCTCCGCAGCGTGGGCTTCGTGCTTGGGCCGCGCGGCGCAGGCTGCGCATGGCACTCCGCGATCTGGCCGACGACAAGCATCTGCTCGCCGACATCGGCTTGACGCGCGAAGAAGCGCTGGACGAGGCCGCCAAGCCATTCTGGCGATGACAAATGCGCCCGCCATAAACGAGGAAGGGGAGGAGCAAATGGCTGAACCGATTGTCTATGGCTTCCCGCGAAGCACCTACGTCAACATCGTGCGTCTGGTTCTGACGCACAAGGACGTGCCTTACGGCTTTCATGACCTCGAACCTGTGATGGGACAGCACGAGCACCTGGCGCTGCATCCGTTCAACCGGGTCCCGATCCTTCGGCATGGCAACTTTACGGTCTACGAGACCAGCGCGATCGCCTCTTATGTCGATGAAGCCTTCGAAGGGCCAAAGCTGACGCCGCACGACGCTCGCCTGCGGGCGCGCATGAACCAATGGATTGGTGCGGTGAACTCTTACTATTACCCTTACATGATCTATCACGTGACGCATGAACGGCTGGTCTTTCCGGAGCTTGGCATCGGATCCGACGAAAGGGTCGTGGCACATGCGCTGCCCAAGGTCGAGCTTGCCCTTGGCGTGGTAGAGCGTGAACTTGAGCACGGCCAGAATTATTTGCTCGGCTCGGAACTCACGATCGCGGACTTCTTCCTGCTTCCGAGCACCTTTGCCTTCAGTTTGACGGAAGAAGGCAAGGCAATGTACCCGAAATACCCATCCTTCTGTCGCTGGCGGGAGCGGATGGAGAATTTGCCAGCGACAAAAAAGCTGCGGGCTATTCTGCCTCCCCGCACTCCGATCGAGCATGCGCGCGAGTGGGCCAATTCGCACCGGCCGAAGTGTTAGCGCGACGATGTGAAACTTGCCGGGTGCTTCCGGCAGCACCAAGTTGACGATTCGGGAAAACGCAGACTTCCGGCGCAACAGAATAGGTTCGGGGCGCTGTAGCTGGCGCATCGTAGTGCCGGCAGGTCTCGATTTAGGTGGCTAAGCTCGGCGGATTGCAAGGCGGTAGGTCGCCGCGCGACCGATGGTTGGCGGCGGAGTAGCGGAAAACTTCCCCAATCGGACGACGACGACCATAGTCGCAATAAAAGGCATCCTTTCGGGCTGCTCCGTGGTGTCTCTTGCCGCACTAGGAATTCTCACGGACCATCTGCGGCTGGACCGCCGTTCTTTGTGGCGGCACGCCCTTTGCGTTGGCCACGACTGGCATCTCCTCCGACAGGCCGCCCATCACCTCGATGCGGCCATTATCGGAGAGGCCAATCTTGACGGGAAGGCGTGTGATCCGATTGTCAGTAACGGCATACACGAAATTGCCCTCGCCATCCGAACCTACGGCGGCAGTGGGTACGGTAAGCGCATCGGGCCGGCGGTTCATTTCCAGTGAGACCTCCGCATACGTGCCCGGATAAAGCCGTTCGTCGGGATTGGGCAAGTCGATTTCGGTACGCATGTCGCGGGTCTCGGGATCGAGGCGCAGCGAGAAGCGGGTTACCTTGCCGATGAATGGCTTACCCTCGAAACCAGACGGCTTGACGATCGCCGGATCGCCGACGTGAAGGTGAGGCACATCGTTCTCCGGAACGTCGCAAAACACCCTGATCGTGTCGATCCGCTGCAGTGTGAAAAGTGATCCTGCGGACGGCGTGGTCCGCGTGGCCGCGGCGGCCTGAACCAAATCGCCCCGGTTGACCTGGCGCCGCGCCACCACGCCATCGAAAGGCGCCACGATCTGCGTATAGGCGAGCAGCGTCTTGATCCTCTCCACGGTGGCGGCGGCCACATCGACCTGGTGGGCCGCGAGATCGCTGTTCGCTTCCGCGACACCGAGATCCGCCTTGGCAATGGCCGCGTTGGCGTGCACCTGATCGAGTGTCCGGTCACTGATGAAGTTCCGTCCCTCGCCCAGTTCCTCCCGGTCCTTCGCCAGGGCGTCCTGAAGCGCCAACTCCGCCTTGTTGTGATCTAGCTGACGGCGCGCGCTCTCCAGCGTACTTCGTTTGGCTTCCAACTCGGCCTTGGCTTCGGCAAGCTCCTGCTTCATTTCCGGAACGTCGATAACAGCGAGCACTTGACCCGCCCTCACGTGATCGCCGATATCGACCCGAACCTCCGACAGGTATCCCGAGACTTTGGCGAAGAGATCCGCTTCCTCAAAAGCTTCGAGGGTCGCATTGGTTTGAAGACGTTGTGCCACCGTGACTCGGCGTGGCCGCACGACCTCGACCGGCCGAGGGTTGTCGACATTCGTTTGCTTCACCGGTGATGGCGATGCCGCCAGGTGTTGCCGCTCAACAGCGATGCCTCCTGCTGCGAGGCCGACCAACAAGACCTTGATAACCGTTCGGCTTGTGAAATTCATAGTACGTCACCTTTAGGATTCCATTCTGGCCGTTCGCTTATTCCGCCGCCAGCTCGCGGGACTCCGCTGTTCGGTCGCCAGGATACCGTACCGCCCCGAGCCGCGACTCCGGCTCGAAATGACGGCAATGCGGGTCGTCAGGATCCAGCGACGCGGAAGTCGGCGTATGTCGCGACTGAAGCATGGCTATGATCGCGGGCAGTATGATGAGCGTAACGCAGGTTGCGCCGAGCAGACCGCCGATCACCGCCCGCCCAAGGGGCGCGCTTTGCTCTCCGGTTTCGCCTAGTCCGAGTGCCATCGGCAGCATCCCCGCCAGCATCGCGAAACTCGTCATCAAGATCGGACGCAGGCGGCTTCGTGCGCCTTCGATGGCTGCCTCCCACGGCTCGCGGCCCTCAGCGCGGCTGCGCTCTGCGAAAGTTACAAGCAGGATGGCGTTTGCCACGGCGACGCCGATTGCCATGATCGCGCCCATGAACGATTGAATATTGAGTGTGGTCTGGGTCAACCAAAGCATGATTACAACTCCCGCCACTACGCCGGGAATCGTCAATCCCACTGCCAGGGAAAGCAGCAACGACTGGAAGTTGGCGGCCAGCAGCAGAAGGATGACGCCCACCGCTGTCAAAAGTCCCAGACGGAGGCCGCCGAACATCTCCACCATCGGCTGGATCGCCCCGCGCAACGTCACATTCACCCCATTTGGCGGCTTTCCGACGTCGCTGATCGCCTGCTGCACACGGCTTGCTACGCGTCCTAGATCCTCGCCGTGAATGTTCGCGCTAAGCGTCAGCATCCGTTGCATGTTGTAGCGGTCATATTCGCCGAGCGCCGTGCTATCGGTAACGTGAGCAACATTGCGAAGGTCGATCTGTTGGCCCGATCGGCGAGCGATTGGGAGGTTCTTCAACTCTTCCAGGGAATTCATCCGGCGCTCAGGGATCTCGACTTGCACCTGATATCCAATACCGCTCTTTGGATCGGCCCAATAATTGGCCGAGGTGTAGCGACTGGATGAGGTACCGGCGACAATCGATTTCGCCACGTCATTCGTCGTCACTCCCAGAACGCCCGCTCGCTCGCGGTCGACGGCGACCGCAACTGTCGGGTAATCAAGTTCCTGCTCGAATCCAAGATCTCGCAGCGTCGGCACCTGTCCCAGCCTCGCTCGCAGCTTATCCGCATATTGGCGGCTGTTGGCGAAGCTCGGCCCGCTCACGGCGACTTCGATCGGGGTTGGTGCGCCGAAGCTCATCACCCGGCTGACGATGTCGCTTGGCTCGAACGAGAAGCGTACACCCGGCAGTTCTTGAGACAATTTCTGACGCAGCCGCTCCTTCAAATCCTCGATGCGGATTCCGGCGCCGCGCTTGAGCTGCACCTGCAGCACCGCTTCCTCGGAGCCGGAACTCCAGAGGTATATGGTGTTGATGGGGTAATTGGGCGGCTGCGTGCCGACAAAACCGAGGCTGATGTCCACATTATCCGGCCCGACCTCGCGCTTGATCGCCTCGAGGGTCTGCAGCGCGATTTGCTCGGTGCGCTCGATGCGCGTTCCCGCCGGAGCCCGGAGATGCAATTGGAGCTGGCCGGTATCTACGATTGGAAAAATCTCGGTGCCAAGAGAGTTGCCGACGAGGAAAATGATTGCGCCGCAGATGATGAGATAGGAAAGCACGACGATGCGCCGCCGTTTCATGACGGCGCGCGCGAACCAATCGTACTTGGCACGCATCCGCTCGAAAGACGTGTCTCGCGGCTTCTGGTGCGTGCTCGGATTGCGCAGCATCCATACCGAGAGTACCGGGACAAAGGTACTGGAAAGGAAATACGATCCCACCATCGAGAAGCCGACGGCCAAGGCCAGCGGTACGAACAGGTTGTGCGCAGCGCCGGTCATGAAAAATGCGGGAATGAACACCGCCAGAATGCAGAGCATGGCCACGAACCGGGGCAGCGTCGTCTCGGCCGTGGCCCCGCTCGCGGCACGCGCCAGGCTGCGGCCTTCAGCAAGATGCGTGTGGATGTTCTCGATGGTGACGGTCGCCTCGTCGACCAGGATGCCGACAGCCAACGCCAACCCGCCCAAGGTCATGATGTTGATGGTCTGACCCGATACCCAGAGCGCCGTCACCGACGCGAGAATCGCGAGCGGGATGTTCAGGACCACCACGAGCGAGCTGCGCCAGTCCCGCAGAAACAGCAGTACCATGAGGCCTGTGAGCACCGCGCCGAGAGCGCCTTCGACGAACAGTCCCTGGATGGCGCGCGTCACGTAGGGGGACTGGTCGAACTGGTAACTGACTTCGACATCATCGGGCAGTACCGATTGGAAGCGTGGTAAGTTGGCTTTGACGGCCTGGACGACCGCGAGTGTCGAAGCGTCCGCGCGTTTGGTTACGGGGATGTAGACCGTACGGCGTCCATTCACCAGCGCGTAGCCGGTTTGGATGTCGGCGCCGTCTTCGACCGTTCCGACGTCGCGTATGAAGATCGTCTGCGTTCCGCGCGAGCGGATGGGAATGTTGCCTAGACCGTTGAAATCCCGGACAACGGAGTTAACCGGCACCATGGGCATGAGGTCGCCGATGCGGACGTTACCAGACGGGCTGACTGTATTGCCGGCGCCCAACGCCTGGACCACTTCGTCTGGCGACATGTCGTAGGCACGCAGCTTGTCGGGATCCAAGCGAACGAGAATAGTGCGCTGGCTCGAGCCGAAGGGCGGCGGTGCAGATACGCCTGGCAAGGTCGCGAACAATGGCCGCACCTTGAAGAGCGCCGCGTCCTGTAACTCGGCGACTGTTTTCGTCTTGCTGGAGAAGACGAGGTCGCCGACTGGAACGCTGCCACCGTCGAACCGCATCACGAAAGGCGGCACGGTTCCGGCTGGCATGAAGGCGCGGGCGCGATCGACGTAGCCGACCGTCTCCGCCGTGGCCTGCGCCATGTCGGTGCCGGGATGGAATTGGAGCTTGATCAGCCCTACGCCCTGGATCGATTTGCTTTCGACATGCTCGATGCCGGTGATGTAGAGGAAATGATACTCATAATAGTTGACGATGAACCCTTCCATCTGTGCCGGATCCATTCCGCCGTACGGCTGAGCCACGTACAGGACGGGCACCCCGAGATCTGGGAAGATGTCGCGAGACATGCGATCAACGGCCAGAACACCTATCAAGGCGACGGCTACTATCATCGTCAAAAGCGAAATCGGACGTCGCAGCGCCAAGGACACCAAGTTCATCTTGCCGCCTCAGCCGGTTCTGCCGCGTCCGAGCGACCCAACGCGCCTTGACGGCGGCAACAAACGCTACTGGGACATTTTGGAGAAATGCAGCTCATGTTTCGGTCCAAACGCCCAGCGCACGCGGTCACACGACCTCGAGCAATGAGCAGAACTTGGACGGAGAACCGTCTTGGGATGCCGGGTGTCTGCGGGCCCCGACGTGAAGATCAAACATTGCAATCCAACGTGACCTTCTCAACTAAACTTACTTTTACGTTTCTGGAAATCCAATTGACGAGAAATTGTAGGCGTACGTTGCCTTAATGCTGCGTCCTGAGCCTATGTCGGCAATCGTGAAGCCTCGTGTTACGATATTGATTGGCACGGGTCGCGCCTTCGGCACTAATGGCATCGCCTTCCCAGCGTCGCTTCAGTTCCTCACGACGAGAATCAGCGGCTTGTCCCTGGCAGCTCTGCTGTGCACGACCAATGCCCTGACGCTTGCTGTAGTTTCATTGCGGGCGAGATGGACGAGATCGGCCGCGATGATTCCTGCCTCTCCGGCGTTGAGCCGAGTCACGGCTGCTCCTTCGACTTCCACGACAAGGCTTCCTTCGAACACATGAAGCAATTCCTGCGCACCGGGATGCATGTGCCATGGAGCGGCCGTGCCGGGTGCGAAGTCGACGACACTGACAATCGTCTCCTGGACGGTTTCGCCCTGACTTTCCAAATCTTTTCGGAGTATCTGGGTGAGCTTTGGCGCTGTTGGCGTCTGTGCCCAGGCGATCGTTGGCACATATGGAAGCGCTGCTGCCGCTCCAGCGAGGTAAAGCAATTCACGGCGGATCATTTTCATCTTCTGCCTCTCGAGTTTCTCGGCGGTTGCGGTCCTTCTCTTGCTTTGCACTTAGGATACCGAATGAACCCCGTGCTCGGGCGGAAATTCCGGGAACCGATTCCGCCGGCTCTGGACGTTGTGCCTGATTTGGCGTTGCTGTGAAGACCATGCCGGCTGCGAACAGAGACAGGAGCATGCCCCATTGAGCTGCCCCATGGGCAACGGCATAGGTCATGATGAAGGTGGTGAGCGGGCATGGAATGAGCCCGGTTGCGATCGCCAGTAGCGGCGCGGAACGGTCGTGGCGATGAAGGTGGGGCGAAAAGCTCGCCACAATAACCAGAGTCCGATCAGCACGATCAGGATTTGGCTCGCTTGTTCCAGGGCCGGCGCACGCCCGGCGCCGCCAATCGTGTGCTTGAGCACGGCGTAGCCGGAAAGCACCAGGACGACGGCGGAGCCGACATGCGTGAGGATCCGGAGTAGGCTTGAGACGAGGGCGCTTCGCCAGCGTCCATCCGCCGCATAGTACGAGGTCAGCACCGATTTTCCGTGGCCGGGCAGGAGGGCGTGCAGCATGCCGAATGCGAACGCAGCCACGGCCAGTGACGGTAACGCTGTGGCCCCGCTCTCCTTCAGGGCGTTCAATGCCTGAGACGCATTCGCATACAGCGCGCGCTGCGCCTCAAAGATGGAATCGAACCCCGCGATCAATAGACCAATCCGCTTCAAATTTGCTCAAGCATCGTTGGGCCAGCGCCGGTGATGCTCGTCAATGACGAACACGTGAGCGTGGCGTTTCATGGGTGCGCCTTGCAGATGAGGATCGTCGGGCGCAAGGGTGGGATGATCGTGCTCGATGATCTCCGGATCGTCCGCCGGCCACATGACCCACGCCGCGACGACGCCGACAAACGTGATCGCCGCGAGCACTAGCGCGGTCGCGGACAGGCCGGTCGAATTCCCGAGCCAGCCGGCCATGGCATAGGTCAGCAGCCAACAGGCATGCGAAAGCGCAAACTGCGCCGCGAACACCGCGGGGCGGTCGGACGACTGCGCCGAACGTCTCAACAAGCGTCCGGTCGGCGTCTGAACCGCGCTGTAGCCAATTCCCATCAATGTCCATGCCACCAGCAGGACCGGCCAGATCTGATCGTACCCGGTACGGAGAACAGCCATCAGCCCCAGCAACAGAGCCGTCAGCAGCGCGGCGGCGGAAAGCATCACCGCGCGATCCGGCAACCGGTCGAGCACCCTCGGCAGCAACAGCGCCGCCAGCATCGAGCCGCCGCCAAAACAGGCGAGCGCGATGGCGACATCGTTGTCGGGCCGCCCCAGCACCGCGCGGACCAGCATCACGGTATTGACGATGACCATGGCGCCCGCCGCGGCAACCGACAGGTTCAGCGCGAGCAGCCCGCGCAGGCGCGGCGTCGCCAGGTAGATCCGGACGCCTTTCGTGGTCGTTTCGTAGAACGACTGGCCCGCTTCAGCCTTGGCCGCTGTCGAAGGCAGCCGCACAGAGACGACCAATAGCGCGGAACACAGGAAGCCGATCACCGTGCCGGCAAACAGATTGTTGAACGAGATCACCGTCAGCAGCGCCGCCGCCAGCGTCGGGCTGAGCAGATTTTCGAGGTCGTAGGCCAGGCGCGAAAGGGACAGGGCGCGCGTGTAGTCGCGTTCCTCCGGCAGCACGTCCGGAATGGTCGCCTGGAACGTCGGGGTGAAGGCCGCGGATGCGGACTGCAGCAGGAAGACTAGGACATAGACCTGCCAGACCTCGGTGACGAACGGCAGCGCGACCGCGACCGAAGCCCGCAACAGGTCCATGGCGACCAAGAACGGCCGGCGAGGCACATAGCCGGCGAGGCTTCCCGCGAACGGCGCGATCCCGACATAGGCGATCATCTTGATCGCAAGCGCGCTCCCCAGCACCGCGCCCGCCTTGTCGCCGGCAATCTTGAACGCCAACAAGCCGAGTGCGACCGTCATCAGGCCGGTGCCGATCAGGGCGATGACCTGCGCGGCGAACAGATGGCGGTAGGTGCGGTTGGCGAGGACGAACAGCATGGCGGGCTATTCCGCCGCCCGTCTCGGCACGAAATGCTGTTCTGTCTCCAGTTGCGAGCGCCGCGGCGCGAAATAGGCATACAGCGCGGGCAGCACGAGCAGGGTCAGCAGCGTCGCCGTGAGCAGCCCCCCGATCACGACGGTGGCGAGCGGCCGCTGCACCTCCGCGCCGGTGCCGGTCGCCAGCGCCATCGGCACGAAGCCAAGCGACGCAACGAGGGCGGTCATGATGACCGGTCGGAAGCGGGTCAATGCGCCTTCCTGGATCGCGGTCCGCGTATCCACTCCCTCGCCGATCAGCTTGCGGATCTGGCTCAGCATCACAAGCCCGTTCAAGACGGCAACGCCGGACAGCGCAATGAAGCCGACAGCGGCCGAGATCGAGAATGGCATGCCGCGCAGCCACAGCGCGGCGATACCGCCAGTCAAGGCCAGAGGCACGGCGCTGAACACCAGCAGGGCATCGCGTGCCGATCCCAGCGCGCCGAGCAGCAGCAGGAAAATCATTGCAAAGCAGCCCGGCACGACGAACAAGAGGCGTTGGCGGGCAACGGAGAAATTCTCGAACTGGCCGCCCCAGGTCAGATAGGTGCCCGGCGCGAGCTTCACCTGCTCGGCGACCTTGGCCTGCGCCGCGGCGACAAGCGAGCCGATATCCCGCCCGCGCACTTCGGCGGTCGCGACCACGCGCCGCTTGCCGTTTTCCCGGCTGATCTGGTTGGCGCCGTCGGTCGATTCGAACGAGGCGAGCGTACGCAAGGGGATGGACGCCGCCGGCGCATTGGGATTGGCATGCGGCAGCGGCACCGGCAGGTTTTCCAGCGCGGAGATATCGGAGCGCAACGCATCGTTCAGGCGAACCACGATCTGGAAGCGGCGGTCACCCTCGAACACGAGGCCGGCGACCCGGCCGCCAATGGCGGTTTCGATCAGGTCCTGGATGGTCACGAGGTTGAGCCCGCGGCGCGCGATCTCGGCCTTGTCGATCCTGATCTCCAGGAACGGCAGGCCGGTCGTCTCCTCGACCTTGACGTTTTGAGCCCCCTCGATGCGGCGCAGGACATTGGCGATGCTCTCGGCCGTCCGCTGCATCTCGGCAAAATCGTCGCCGAAGACCTTGACGGCGAGATCCTCGCGCACGCCGGCGATCAATTCGTTGAAACGCATCTCGATCGGCTGCGAGAACCCAAGCCTGTTGCCCGGCAATTTGCTCGCTTCGGCCTCGATCTCCTTGATGAGATCGTCCTTGGACATCGACGTATCAGGCCACTCGCTCTGCGGCTTGACGATGATGTAGGTGTCGGACGAACTCGGCGGCATCGGATCGGCGGCAAGGTCCGGCGTGCCGGTCCGTGAAAACACGAACGCGACTTGCGGGAACTTGCTGACCGACTGCTCGATCAGGAGCTGCATCGCCTGCGCCTGCGCCAGCGAGGTGCTGGGCACCCGCTTGACCTCCATCACGATGTTCTTTTCGTCCAGCGTCGGTGTGAACTCCTGCCCGAGCCGGGTGAACAGCGCGCCCGCCCCGAGGATCAGGAGCAACGCCAGCCCAATCACCGGCAGCGGCGCGCGGGCGGTACGGGAGAGCAGCGGCGCGTAGACGGATTTCAGCGCGCGGATGATGGCATTCTCCTGCTCGCGCACGGGCTTTGAGATGGCGATCGCGATCGCCGCCGGCACGAAGGTCAGCGACAGCACGAACGCAGCCACCAGCGCGATCATGACGGTGAGCGCCATCGGCTCAAACGTCTTGCCTTCGACGCCGGTGAAGGTGAGAAGCGGAACGTAGACCAGGATGATGATGAGCTGGCCATAGACCGTGGGCCGGATCATCTCGGTTGCGGACGCGGTGACCGTTTCGAGCCGCTCGGGCAGTGACAGGACGCGCCCAAGCTCGCGCTGCCGTTCCGCGAGATGCCGCAGGCTGTTCTCCGCGATGATGACAGCGCCATCGACGATCAGGCCGAAATCGAGCGCCCCGAGGCTCATCAGGTTGGCGCTGAGCCGTCCCTGCAGCATGCCGGTGGCGGTCAACAGCATCGTCAATGGAATCACGCAGGCCGTAATCAGTGCCGCGCGGAAATTGCCGAGCATCAGGAACAACACGGCGATCACCAGCAGCGCGCCTTCCGCCAGGTTGGTTGCGACGGTCTGGATCGTGGCGTCGACCAGTTGGGTTCGGTTGAGCACCGTTCGGGCATGGATGCCGGGGGGCAGCGTCCGGCTGATCTCCTTGATCTTGCGGTCGGCCGCGGCGGCGACCGTGCGGCTGTTGCCGCCAATCAGCATCAGCGCGGTGCCGAGCACCACCTCGCGGCCATCGATGCTGGCGCTGCCGGTGCGCAGCTCCTTCCCGATTGCGACATCGGCAAGATCGGAGACGCGGACCGGCACGCCGCCCCGGGTCGTCACCACGATCCGGCCGATATCATCGAGATTTTCTACCCGCCCGCTGGCCCGGACGACGACGCCTTCGCCGTTCTGCTCGATGAAATTGGCGCCGCGGCTGATGTTGTTCGCCTCGATGGCGTCGATTACTTGGGTGAACGACAGCCCATAGGCTGCCAGCCGGACCGGATCGGGCTGCACCTGGAACTGTTTCACGAAACCGCCGATCGCATCCGCGCCAGCGACACCGGGAACGGTGCGCATCTGTGGGCGGATGATCCAATCTTGGACCGTGCGGAGATAGACCGTGCGCTGAAAATCGTCCGTCAGCCGCTCGCCTTCGGGCGTGAGGTAGCTGCCGTCGCTCTGCCAGCCGGGCTTGCCGTCCTGCACCGGCGTGGTCGCGCCCGGCTTTTCATACTCCACCGCCCACCAATAGATCTCGCCGAGGCCGGTAGAGATCGGACCCATCCGGACGTCGACGCGGGGCGGAAGATTGATCTTCGCCTCGTTGATGCGTTCGGCGATCTGCTGGCGGGCAAAATAGATGTCGGTGCGGTCGGCGAACACGGCGGTGATCTGCGCGAAGCCGTTGCGCGAAAACGAGCGGGTTGACTCCAGGCCCGGCGTCCCGGCCAACGCGGTTTCCAGGGCCACCGTGACCTGCTTCTCGATCTCGATTGGGGTCAGCGCCGGCGCGACCGCATTGACCTGGACCTGAACGTTGGTGACGTCGGGAACGGCGTCGATCGGCAATTTGGTCAGCGACCAGAAGCCGGAAGCGGCAGCCGCCAGCGTGACCAGCACAACGAGCCAGCGCCGGCGAACGGAGAAATCGACGATCCACGGGATCATCGCCTAGTCCTCGTCGCGAGGTTTTGCGAGCTCTGCCTTGAGCGAGAACGTGTTCGAGACGGCAATGGTCTCGCCGGCAGCGATACCGGAGGCGATCTCGACGGACTGCCCGTCCTGCTCGCCAAGCACGACGCTGCGCTTTTCGAACCCGTCCTTGTTGCGAACGAAGATCGCCTTTCCACCGTCGACATTCTGGATCGCGGTTGCGGGCACGACGACCTCGACCCGACGCTCGCTGAGTGCAATCGCGGCTGTGACGAACGATCCCGGACGCCAATACCCATTCGTGTTATCGAGCGCCGCCACGACGCGGGCGGTTCGGGTTTCCTTGTCAAGCAACGGGCTGACGAACACGATCTTGCCGATTGCCGTCTCGGGCAATCCGCGCGCCGAGACCCGCACCGACTGGCCCTCCCTGACCTGCGGCAGATCGGCGGAAGAGACCGACAGCTCGACCCAGACGCGGCTGAGATCGACAATGACAAACAGCTCGGTCTCGAGATTGTCGCGCCCCACCGCCGCGCCAAGCTCGACTTTGCGTTCGGCAAGCCGGCCCGACACCGGGGCCCGGACGTTCTGGCTGCGCAGCGACGCGTCCGGGGATTGCGGCAGGCCGGCGATTTCGTCCGCCTCTACGCCCAAGGCGAGCAACTTCTGGCGCGCGATGTTGAGGCGCATCTCGGTCTGCGCGGCGGCATTGCGCGACTTGATGTATTGCTGCTCCGGAACGGCTCGCCCTTCCCACAGCGACTTGTCACGTGAGGTGAGGTCCTGCTGCAACTCGTTGGCAAGACGGGCGGCGAGATACTCGCTCTTGGCGTCCGCCACTTCGCGGCTTTCAAGAACGGCAAGCACGTCGCCCTTGGTGACGTCATCACCGATATTTTTGCGCAGTTCGGCCACAGTCCCCGATAGCTTCACCGAAACATGGGACACCCGGCCGGCATCGGGAATTACCGTCCCCGGCACGGCCAGGCGTTTTGCGACCATCCCGGGACCGACCGTGGCCAAGTCGATGTGCGCCAGCTTGATCCGATCGTCGTCCATGGCAACGACGGGTATCTTCGGCACGGCCTGTCCAGACGTGCCATTGGCCTGCGTCGGGGCATTGCCCGGCGCGATACCGACGGTGCGCTGCAGCCTGGTCGAAACGTCCGGCATCAGCGCCACGACGGCGGCGCCCGCCAGAAAGGCGACGACTGCAATGAAGGAGCGATTAGCCATCGAAGTCTCTGATCCGGCGCGAAGAAAACGGATGCATCGCGCTAAAGATATTTCGAGATGGCCTTGAACTCGGCCACCACGCTCTTGGTCGATTTCGCAGTACCGTTCACTGCGGAGTCCAGGCAATGATCGACATGATCATGGATCAGCGTCCGCTTCGCCTCGCCGATCGCCTTTTCGACGGCATGCAGTTGCTGGGCGAGGTCGAGGCAGGATCGGCCTTCGCCGAACATCTCGATCACCCGGCGCAGATGTCCTTCGGCGCGCCGCAGCCGCTTGACGATCTCGGGGTGGGTTTCGTGGACGTGCTCGTTTGCCATGCCCTATACCCTATCCCCCTGGAGGGGATGCTCGCAAGCTCCAAATCGCTTTAAGGCCGCAATCGACAACTTGCAACGAGTGTCTAAAGTCGCGTAAGCTTTCCCGTGGGGAAGGCAGACTCCCCGTCAGACTTTTCGGTCCAAGCTCTGCGCAACACGCGATCCGTCGTGGAGCTTGCGGATGGACACCGAACGAAACGCCTCTCTCCAACCCACCGTCGCCATCCTCTCGCGCGGAGATGCTGCTGCACGTCGGGACGCAACCCCGCAGAACAGCCGCTTTGTCCGCGTCTTCGAGGCCCTAGCCTCAGTTGGCGTCGAGGCCCGCCCCGTCATCTACGACGAAATCTTCGCTGATGCGGTTCGCGACCAATTGCTTGCGGTCGATGGAGTCCTTGTCTGGGTCAATCCCATTCATGAAGGGAAGACGCGCGCGGCGCTCGATGGATTGCTGCGGGAGGTTGCGGCAAGAGGCCCCTGGGTGAGCGCACATCCCGATGTCATCCTGAAGATGGGGGTCAAGGAGGTGCTTTACCGGACGCGCCATCTCGGTTGGGGCGGCGACACGCATCGTTACGACAGCGCCGCTGCTTTCCGCGCTGAATTCCCGTCGCGCCTGCGGGCTAACGGTCCACGCGTGCTCAAGCAAAACCGGGGCAATGCCGGTGAAGGCGTTTGGAAGGTCGAGTCCCTGCCAGATACTGACGCCGCGGTGCGGGTGCTGCACGCCCAGCGCGGTAGCCTGCCGGAGGACATACCGCTGGAGGCCTTCATCGTTCGCTGCGAGCCATATTTCGGGTGGGGAGGCTGCATCATCGATCAACCGTTCCAGCCGCGCCTGCCGGAAGGGATGACCCGCTGCTATATGAGCGGCTCCAAAGTCGCCGGGTTTGGACATCAATTGATCAAGGCCTTGATACCGCCGCCGCCGGAAGGCCCGGACGCGCCGGAAGCGCAACCCGGGCCACGGATCATGCACGGGCCCGATGCCCCGTCGTTCCAGGCGCTGCGACGATTGATGGAGGACGAATGGACACCACAAATGCTGGAAACGCTCGGCATCGATGGACCCTCGCTCCCGGTCATCTAGGACGCGGATTTCCTCTATGGCCCGCGCGACAAGTCCGGCCGCGATACCTACGTCCTCTGCGAAATCAACGTGAGTTCATGCTTTGCCATTCCCGACGAGGCGCCAGCAGCGGTCGCGATCACCGTTAGAGATCGTCTTATGCGAACTTAAGGAATAGGATCAAAGCGCCACTTCTGCTCTCGGACCCGTAGCGACACGGCATTGCCTTGAGTCCAGCGCCATGACCTCGATGAGCGCCCGATCGAATGGCCGCGTGCCATGGTCCCTCGCAAGCTCGGCGGCGATCCTCCCTCGGAGCAACTTCGCCTGTTTCTCGTCGGGCCATGGGCAGTGGTATACACCGCATCTTCGTCCTCCACGATTGTGAGGCCGGCAGCTTCCAGAAAAGCGGGCTATAAGTGGAACCTTTGTTGGCTGGCTCTATTTGCTCGGTGTCCAATGCTAGGAGGTCGACACCATGACCAAAGTTCTCTTAGCGACATTCGCTATTCTCGCATTCGCGGCGCCTTCATTCGCACAGCAGGACAGAACTACTGGTCAAGCGCCGCCATCCGGTGCGTCGTTCTACCTGACGCAAGATACCGCGACGATGAAATGTAAAGTCGTCAACGCCCAGCCTGCCCCTGGTGACAACATGAAGGTCATCGGTACGGCTCACCCGACGCAGGGAGAAGCGCAAGCGGCGCTGGCGGCTGAGAAAACTTGCGCCAGGTAATGGAGTGAAGGGCCGAGATGATCCCCGCGCCGCCTCACCGCGCGAGGACAGCGTTGTGCTGCGCTACAGGCGGTCTGTGATCCTAGCGACAACTGGATCTGCACTGGTTGTCCTCCGTGGCGCCAGAAACTCCTCTAGCGACGGGGGCACCCTGCCCCGATACGCACCGTTGGCGCAGTTCCTCTGCAAGCTCCTGTGATGCATCCCCCGACCAACCGGAAGCGGTGACCGCATCTTGGAAGCAGCTTTTGCCTCCCGAGAGACTTCCCATGCTGGGCATACCTTGCGGAAGTCCATTGCGCGCCGCGAACGTTGGCGAAGGTAAGGACAGCGAACGACCCATTCACCTACAAGACACCACCGAGAGCAAGCGCGAACTCGTCGGCGTCGTCAACGCGGCGGACATGGGCGAGGCTCTGCTGAAAGCCGTCAGCATACTGGCGCGACAGAAAATCACCTCGCGGGTCGAGATCGAGCGCACCGGCAGGTGGAACGGTGATGACCTCGGGCACCTCAGCCGAGCCGCCGAGCTTCTCGCCTCGCACGTCCCCGAGCGCACCGGGCCCTGCATCGGGAGCGCGCCTGGCATCTATTCGCCCAGGAAAATTGACTGAACGCTACGGAGCGTCCTGATCGCTGTGCTGGTCCACTCGAGACCAAAGGCTACCTCGGAATTTGGGATCGCAAATGAGCCGCCGTTCTCTCCTCAGCCTCTTTGTCCTCTTAAATCTTGCCTGCTGGATAGGCTTGTTTTTCCTGGCATGGCCAACCAAGGATGCGCCCCCACCGCTCGTCGCCCGAGTGGAGCGGTGACTGACGGACCACCTCGCATCTGACTCGCTCACCAAAATGACCGAGCCTTTCCTTCCCGTCATGGCGCCTTGTTTTCAGTGCGCGAAGTGGTGCCATCTATGCACTACCAAGAAAAAACCACCCTGCGGCGGCTTACGTAAATCGGGTCCGCACGGATCGGATCCAGACGGCGCTTGATGTCTGATATGTCCTTAGCAGCGGCGAGAAAGCGGACGTTACCAGAGGTCAGAGTCGGGCCAATACCGGAAGTAGCCAGCCTATTCGATCACCCGGTCGATGCGGGGGCTGAACGTCGGCGGAAATTCGAGCGATGCCGCTCCGCATCAATCTTCCGCACGCCAGGTGACTACCTATTCAAATGCCGCGATTTGCAAGCACAACGGCAGCAAGGATCGGACCTGCATCGGCGACAAGCGGGCGATCATGTGCGCTGACTGCGCCTACGCACTGCCCGATGATCACGAACCTAGAAATATCGCCACGGACAAGCACGCGCCATTTGTGCGTTAGGAACTTTGTTCAATCTCATGATCCTTCTAAAATTTGCACTGCCGCAGACAGGACAGAAGTACCAAGACTCACTTACGATTACCCTCGGACCCGGACTGGGATTGATACCGCACATCGTTCGATGACATTGAAAACCGTCACAAGCATCATAACCCATGAGTGCAATTTCAGGGGCGGGATAACCTGAACAATACACTTTCGTTCCAGTCCAGCATTCGCCACCGTCCCCTTTTGGATCACTCTTCACGTATGTCATTCCCAGATCAGTGCAGTCTGCTGGCGATCCAGAGCAAAATGGGGCTGTCCCGATCCACATCCCTGGCTCCGCAAATGCATCCCCGCTTAGCAAGATAGCGGTTACTGCGAAGACTATCCTGAGTAGGATCATAGAAGCCTTCCTATCTGTGACAGATGTGGAGGGGGCTCCAGGGTGGATACCCTGACCCACCGCAGAAAGATATTTGAGCAACCAAAGACGCCTGTAAAGAAAGATCCGCATGTCGCACGACTTACCAGTGGTCAGTCGCGCTCATTGCTTTCATTTTACTTCATGATCTCGCGGAGAGACTTCGGCCGCGGAGGTGACCTGTAGCGGCCCTCCCACCAGGCCGCGATCACGCCCTCGAAGGGAGCTTCCACAGAGTGCAGTTCGGCATTCCGCTATCGGTTCTGACTAGCGTTCGCCGCGCCAGGCCCAGCCACCGAAATGCCCATGCCGATCCTCGACGAGATAACGCAGCCTGATCCGGCAGGGATTCGCGAGTGGGTTTGATGTCGCGGACAATCGGCCCAATCGCAACCGCGCCGTCTCAGACGCCGTTGACGAGGGATCAGGGGCGCACCAGCCTCCGCCTTACGGATATTCGTCCCGCGTTTTCCAGGTACCCTTCATCCTTGCACAGGCTCCATATGGCCGGAATCGAGTGGGACATCCTCGCCGTTGCCAATGCAGGATTACTCGCAGGCGCAGCCCGCAATATCGGTGTGAATCATACGACGGTGCTGAGACGCGTCGGCGCTTTTGAGACCGGGCTTGGCCTGCGGTTATTCGAACGGATGCCGACCGGTGTTTTGACCTCAGGCGGCGAGGAGCTCATCGCGGCGGCTGGTCAAATCGAGGATACTGTGACGAGCCTGAGCGCAAACTGGAGGCAAGCTGGCTGGACTGGATTTCGAAAGCGTCACTGGCGGCGATTCCTCTGACGGATGATCAAGGGTGTACGCCACGAGTGTTAGGCCTAGATCAAGTTAATAGTGACTTGTTGAATTTGCCATAGATGTGAGGTATCTTGTGTTCAACTTTAGGGGGGCCCCGTGCGCGCCTCACGACAAAAACACAGAAGCTGGAGCATCAAGCTTACGCCCAAGCCCTTAGGGCTTCATGGAGGGCAAGATGACAATTCCGAGCGCCGAACTTGGCATTTTAATTGTCGACACTCTCCCGCTGCGAAGTCTAGGCCTTACCAGCATTCTTGGCCGTTTGGATCATTCGGCCGCCCGCAGTAAGTTTCGGCTGACTGTACATACTCCGGACCAAGCAGAACGGTTGATTGATGCGGACGCGAATTGTGAAATGCTGGTTTATAATGCTGGCAGCGGTTCGATTGCAGACAGCGATAATATGCAAAGGATCAAGGTCCTCAGGGCGCTCGCTCCCGACGTGCCTCTCGTGATTTTTTCGGAAAGGGAAAGTCGCGAGGAGATCATCTCAGCGTTGAATGTTGGTGCGCAAGGAATCGTTAATGCCGGAACAGACGAGGAACTAGCGCTACAGGCCTTCTCGCTCATACTCAACGGCGGATCATATTTTCCGTCGGCGATGCGGCCAAAACGGAGTTGTGCGGCGCAGCGGCATCCGGCGGTCGATAGCAACCCCGCCCTCTCTTGCGGCATAAGAGATGGCAACGGCGGCGAAGAAGATTTGGCAGACCCAGGTCCGAGAAATCGCAACCTAACAGCGAGGCAGAACGCTGTCCTGGAACTCCTGAGCCGTGGCGAATCGAACAAGGCCATTGCGCGCCGGCTCGGGATGAGGGAAGGCACGGTCAAAGTTCACGTGCGGCAGATCCTGCGCAAGTTCGGCCTGATGAACCGCACGCAGGTCGCGGCGGTTTGCGCGACGGGCCGATAAGGAACCCTTGAGCGCGGTCCGTCGTCATGTTGTACAACCAACTCCGGACGCATCGTTGGACAAGGATCCGCGGGGGGCCATCGTCCATCCAACGGCTCGCCGTCCAGTCCGGCGGGTTTCATCATGGATATGGCCGGATGTAGTATTTGGTAGGGACAGCAGCGCGGTACCACCTCGATCAGGTATCTAGTCTTTGTCCATCTCCTGGAACAACTCCTGCGCCTGGGTGATCTTGTTCAGCGCCTCATAGGCCAACTGGCACAGCGCATCTATGTCTTCCCGCGAAAGCTCCTCGCGCGGCGATGATGCCAACACCCGGATCAAGGCGTAGCTCAGGGCATGCGCTTCGTCCACTAGGGCAATCGCTTGGGCAAGTAGGCGGCTCGTAGGTTCCGCCCCCTTATGGTTTCGCCCAGTCACGTTCGTCCCGAGCCATCGTCAAGTCTCACGGAAGCTTCGCCATAGCGCGTCGCGGAACGGCTTGGCGAGGTAGTCCAGCATCGTCCGCCTTTCGGTTACAACCAGCACTTCCACGGGCATGCCTGGAATGAGATCGACGCTCGGCGCCAGCGTCTTCATCAGTTCCCGGTCAACCGCGACGCGCACAAGATAATAGGGTTGATGCTTGGTTTCATCCATGAGGCGGTCAGCGGAGACCGTCCGGACGGTGCCTGGAACGTTAGGCACATTGCGGCTCGAATAGGCAGTGAACCGGACCTTGGCCTCGAGGCCGCTATGCACCGCCTTGACGTCCCTCGGCTGCAGTCGCGCCTCAATGATCATTTCATCACTTTCGGGCACGATGCTCATGATGGGCTCGCCTCGCTGAACCACTCCGCCGATCGTCCTGAACTTGATGTCGACCACGGTACCGTTCACGGGAGCGATCACCACGGTACGCTTGACTACGTCGGCACTGGCCTGCAGCTTCTCGTTCACCTCCGCGAGCTCGCCGCGAACCTTGTCCTGCTCGGCTGCGATCTGATCGGCCCGCTCGGCCTCGACCGAGAGGATTTGGATTTTCGCTTCGCCGATCTTCTCGCGGGCCCGTGCGATCTCTGCGACGTGCTCGCCGCGCCTTCCGACGATCTCGGCCTCAGCGCGCCTCAGCCGCAGCGCCTCCGGCTTGGGCATCATCCCACGTGCGACCAGATATTCCTTCGCCTTCAGCTCCTCGCCAATGAACTCGATCTGCCGGGACGCACTTTCGACTTGTGCTTCGGAGCCTTGGATCTGTTGCAGCAGCTGCTCGACGCGCTGGGCCAGGATGTCTCGTCGCGTTGCGTGCGTGGAGCGTCGAGCGTCCCAGACCTTCTGCTGTGCCCCGACGATATCCCTGATCTGCTGATCCGATGAGCGCAGCTCCGGGGGCCACTGGATGTGGCTCTCTCCTGCCCTTTCGGCGTCCAGTCGCGCCTGCCTGGCGAGCAGGGAAAGCCGTTGCTGCACCAGCGCTTCGTGCGTGGCGCGCGCTTGGGTGCTCTCGAGGACGGCGAGCGTCTGGCCCATCTTGACCGCCTGCCCCTCGCGGGCGGGCAGCTCGGCGATAATGCCGCCCTCCAGATGCTGGATGGTCTTCTTGCCGCTGTCCGGGTTAATCACGCCGGGCGCGACCGCACCGCCGTCGAGATAGACCAAGCCACCCCATCCCACGAAGATAACGACGAAAATCAGGATCAGAACCTTGCCGTAGCGGGCGGGACGCCGGATGTCAGGCTTATGCGGACCGAACGTCACGCTGACCGGGGAAAGCCGCGTATACAGCGGTGCAATCCTTTCGACGTGATAGGTCATGAGACACCCGCCATAGCCTTGGCGTTGTGGTCGCTCTCGTTTGCCGGGCTGCGACCGGACGAAAGCCGGCGGGGCCCTTCGTGATCGCCACCTTGAGGGATGAACTCGCCTGCCCGCGCCTTTAGTTCCTCGAGCACCTTATCGCGCTCGCCGAACATGACGACGTGGCCTTCCTTCAGGAAGAGGACTTTGTCCGCGACCGACAGCGTGGACGGCCGGTGTCCCACCAGGACCAGAGCGACGCGGGAACGCTTGAGGTTTTCTATCGCCTCAACGAGTGCGGTCTCTCCCGCCTGGTCGAGATTGGCGTTGGGCTCGTCGAGGACAATGAATCGCGGATCGCCAAATACGGCACGGGCCAGTCCTATTCGCTGGCGCTGACCACCGGACAGCCGCACGCCGCCATCGCCAATGTGTGTGTCATAGCCTTGCGGGAGATGCTGGATCATTTCGTGGGCATGGGCAAGCCTTGACGCTTTCAGGATCGCCTCGTCGTTCGCCACCTGCATGCGGGCAATGTTCTCGCGAACCGTGCCGGTGAACAGCTCGACATCCTGCGGCAGGAAGCCGATGTGTTGGCCGATCTGCTCACTGTCCCAGTGGTGGACCGGGGAGCCATCGAGCCGGATCTCTCCGACGTCGGGGATTGCCAGCCCGACCATCAGCCGGCACAGCGTGCTCTTGCCCGCGCCGGAGGGACCAATGATCGCCAACGCCTCGCCCGGCTCGACAGCGCATGACACCTTGCTGAGTATAAGCTGCCCGGTGTTGCGCGCGATGTAGCTTAGGTCTTCGACGACTACCTTGCCGCTGGGGGTTGGAAGCACCGTGCGGCGCCGGGGCGCCGGATTTTCTTCGATGGCTTTCTTCAGGCGGTGATAGGAAAAGCGGGCGCCCATGAAGTTGCGCCACATGGAGATGACAAGCTCCACTGGCGCGAGCGCGCGTCCGAGCAGGATGGAAGCGGCGATCATCACGCCGGCACCCAGTTTCGACTCGACCACCAGCCAGGCGCCGACGCCGAGGATGGCCACCTGAACAAATAAACGGACGAACTTGGTGGTGGCCAGCACGAAGCCGCCAACGTCGCCTGACCTGCGCAGGCTATCGACGACCGTCGAATTGATCCTGGCCCAACGCTGGGTCATCGCAGGAAGCATGTTCATGGCTTGCACGATTTCGGCGTTGCGGATGGTCGCCTCCGCCATTAGCGTCGCCTCGATCTGCTTCTTGTTCGCCGTCGCGGTCGACTTCCGGGTGGCGACCTCGTTGGCGATGCTCAACAGGAACAGCACCACCGCCGAGAAGATCGCTACGCCTCCGAGCATAGGATGGAGGATCCAGATCAGGCCGACGAAGATGGGGACCCACGGCGCGTCAAAGAAGGCCGACAACCCCTGCGTCGCGATGAAGTTCTGGATCTGGGAGATGTCGCGCAGGTGCTCGAGGCCGGAGGGATCCCCATTCAGTCGGCCGCGCACGGCGCAAGCCAGGTAAGCTGGTCCGAGCTCCTCGTTCAGCCAGCAACCGACGCGAATCGTGACGCAAGTCCGCAAGGCATCGAGCGCGGACATCATCGCAATCGCGATCATCGCCATCAGGGTGAGCATCACAAGGGTCTCGATCCGGCCGGTGGTCAACACGCGGTCGTAGACCTGAAGCATGTAAACCGGCGGCGCAAGCATCAGCACGTTGATGATGAGGCTGAAGAGCGCGCAAGTGCGGAAGGCCGAACGGCAGGCTCTGACGGCACATTGAAGGTCAGTCGGGCCGCTCGATTCGCGACCTGAGGAGCCAGTTTTGTCGGACGATCTCTGCCGCATGTTTCATCTCCGGCCGGCTTGACTAAGGAGTTACGCGAAAGCGGCAGATTGGCCGTCCCTGGGCGACCTACTTGGACAGCTTGAAGCCGTACCGGCGGCTGGCAGCTGCCATGGCCTCAGCCTCACCAGCCCCAGCCGGACCACCAGTCGCCGCTCTCGACGAACTCGAGGACCGTCCCGATCCAGCGGCGATGGCGCGTGCGCGACTATCGCGGACGATCAAATCGGCATTGCTACATAGGCTGGCTCGCGACAGCTCGATGATGATTGACTCCGAACCGTCGTCGACTTCGAAATGAACTATCCGGCCACCAGCTTGATAACGCTTGCGCATTACGGAGCTCTAGTTAGCTGCATTGGAGTTGCCGAACCGTGCGCCGTTTGCATACGTCGACTGGGGTCGGCGCTGAGCGCCGGCAGCAGATCGACTGCTGCCGGCTCGCTCAAAGCGATCACCCGCCTATTAGACTACGAAGTTAAAATCCACCGGGTTGGCCTGGGACACCGACTCCGAAGCGGAACTGGAGCCCATCCCCTGGACGGCTAACGTTTGGGTCAAGGTCTCGGTGTGCGTCCAGGCGCCCATCGCATCAGCGGTCGCATTGCCAAGGGCTGAGTTGAAAAGGGCGAACGACTCGGTGAAGATCGACTTATCGATGTCGACGGTGTCGGCAATATGCACCGCTTTGGTGAAGTCAAGGAAAGAGGCTGCCATATAGCTCTCCTGTTCGTGTTGATTTCGCGTTGATCAGCCGCACACGCAATGACTGCGGCCCTCCGCAGATGCGGAGGCTACGGACCGCGATTTGCGGCATCAAAGGTTCATTCGACTGATTGGTCTTCTGGCGTAGCCTATGACCGCGGCGACATCATCTTTGGGACTGCGGGACGGCCGATGGCGGACGATGTGCAGATCGCATTGCCGCGTTTCAACGCAAGAACTCGTCTCGCGCGACTTCAGCGCTGCCGGCCGAAATACAGATTGCATGGCTGCGGCTACAGCAGTCCGTGCAGCGACGAACTCACCAGGTCATACCCGGAGAAGGCGTCGCCAGCGCCGTGAGTCGAGACGAACGTCAGGGAGACATCAACAGAGGTGGGCGTCGGGCCATACGGAAAATCAATCGACCAGTGGCTGCCCTGCGAGCTCGTCATGTATCCGCCGGTCGCGATGACGTCCGTTGTGGCGCTAGTCTCTGGTGTGCCGGGCGCGGTGTCCTGGGCCACCGCGACAGCCGCCGCGTAGCCGATCGCGGCGCCGGGCCACGCTGCCGTGCTGGCTACCGTATCGGTCATCGTCTGATCGCCCAGCGCCAGGGCCGTGCTGGAGACGTCAACGAGGAACGTATTGATGCTTCCGGCCATCGCCAATCTCCATGTGTGCCAGGAACCGATCCTCTAGGGGTGGGCGCGCGGCTAGAGCGCCACGATTCCCACCGCATTCACGAACGAGAAGTGGTTTTCGATGGTAAGTGCATTGGTAAAGGTGGCGGACAAGGTGTCGGCGCCGTGCGCCTCGGCCAGTGCGAGCACTTGCGCGAAGTTGCCATAGAACGGGTCCTGCCCGATCGGCTGACCGTGGCCGAAGGGCTGATCCACGTCGATGACGATCGTCCCGTGCGGCGGCGACCATCCATGAATATCTATCGAGAAGTAGTCGAGTTCCGAGCGCGCCCAGGCATCGTAGGGTCCACGCTCCGATTGGCCGATTTCGTGCTCGAAGACGAAATCGGCACCCGACACATCAAGATAAGTGTCGGCGGCAGCGAGCGCGCCGCCTGGATTGCTTCCGTAGGCCGACGCCTCGAAGATCGCCTTGCCCATTGCGATCGAATAGTCGCCCCTGTCCTCGGCAAAGTTGTCGACGAAACCGGTAACGTCAGAGGCCTCGCCCGCGGCCATCGCGCCCCCGCCGATTACGGCGAGCAGGCCATCCGGGCTTTGGTGATGTTGATGCCCACCACCACGCTCGTCCCAGACATGGTGGTGATCGAACACGTCGATGCCACGATAGGTGACCGACACTGGCATTGTGACCGCTGGCCCACGATCGTCATAGACCTCCCCTCCAAGCGGGCCGAAATCGGTATTGCCATCGTCATGATCGAAGGTCCTCTGTTGCTCGGGATGGCACTTGCGGAAAGAAGCCTTGGCGTCGGCTTGCGTGTTCATGATCCCAGTCCTGATCGAAATTGGAGGTGCCGATAGTAGAAGTGCAGACACCGCGGCGACTAGTAGCCTAATGGGCTACACGCCGTTCCGCGCCGACAGCCAAGTGTGTTCAAGTGGATGAAGGGTGATACATCAAAAGAATTAAGCGGCGAAGGCCCATAAACCGGGAGACCGACGAGGTGAAACAGCATCGCCTTTCGCATACCGTAATGCGCGACAGTGCGGCGGCGGTGGGTTGGCGCCAAAGTCAGGAGGGTTCAGGTCTTGCTTTCTTCGATCCTGTCGAGATGCTTCTGGAGCTCGTCGGTGGCGTCGTGGATGCTCTCGCCATTTCGTCGCGACTACTGCGGCATGTCCGTTTGGGGTCAACAGGCGCCCTTTCGCTCCCGGTACGATGATTTCCGGTCAGGCCCAGCGAGCGGACATATTCGGAGTCGGCCGGAAGGTCTCAGACGGGGCCATCAGCCGACATGATTGCTTCTGAATCTAGGAGCCCGGGCCTCGGAGCAGCACCGGTCGAGGTCTTGAGATCAATCCGACCGCCGGGGGCCGAGCAACCACCCGATCTCTGAGCGGAACGCAACCCTCTCTCCGGCGTCGGAGACTGGACTCCCAAGAGTGCCGACACACCTTCCCGACGAAACGACGTGTGGGCAGTCGCAAACTGTCATCTCAAGCGTTCGGCCGCCGCCAGCGTTGGCGCTGGATAGCGGGCATAGAGG
>NZ_JAQMIL010000101.1:0-29329 GCF_029990105.1 Bradyrhizobium sp. Arg237L
CGATGGTTCGAGTGTGGAAACCCAAACCTACCGGAAAGGGCGCGCTCACCGCCCCATGGAATCTACAATTCAGGTGTGGCTGATCACCCCTGCGGCGTGCCCTGGCGCCATTGGCCGCCGGCGATCTTGGCAGCGGCGATCACGGCCTGGGTTCGGCTTTCGACGCCGAGCTTTTGCAGGATCGCGGACACATGCGCCTTGATGGTGGCTTCGGAGACGCCGAGCTCGTAGGCGATCTGCTTGTTGAGCAAACCCTCCGACAGCATCATCAGGACACGCACCTGCTGCGGCGTCAGGGTCACCAGCCGGTCACGCAGCCGCGCCATCTCGGGATCGCCGGCCGACGACAGGTCGGTGTCGGCGGGAACCCAGACGTCGCCGTCCATCACCTTCATGATGGCATCGCGCAGCGTATCGACGCCGAAGCGTTTCGGGATGAAACCCGACGCGCCGAAGTCGAGCGAGCGGCGGATCGTGGTGGCATCATCGCTGGCTGATACGATCACCACCGGAATCGCCGGATACTGCGCGCGCAGATAGATCAGGCCGGAGAAGCCGCTGATCCCCGGCATGGTCAGGTCGAGCAGAATTAGGTCAACGTCAGCGTCCTTCTCGAGCAAGGCGGTGAGCTCGTCGAACGAACCTGCTTCGGTAATGGCGGCCGCACTGACGACGCTCGCGACTGCCTGCCGCAGCGCATCGCGGAACAGCGGATGGTCATCGGCGATGACAAGATGGGTCTGGACAGCAACGGTCATCGGTATCTCTTGAGCGGGTCGCCGCCCCCTTTTTTGTCCCTTGTCCTCCGAGCGAAGGCTGCGTGCAAGCCGTAATTCTACCGTCTGTCGAAGCAGTTAATGCGCGCGCTTGTGCGTCGCAACACGCGGGCCGGGACCGCGCAACCGGCAACTCCTCGCAGCGTGGAAGGGCGTGAAAAAGGGCCGAAAGTCGTATTGGGGCGGCTTTTGCCGCGATGTTACCCTCCTTCCAAGCCCGTAGCTCATCCGGCCGAACTCGGCAGGCGAGTTCACCAGCAATAATTTGGGGGGAATGATCCAGATGTCCACAATGACTGCAAGTTCGGCGCGCCCTGGCGGCATGACAAAGGATGAACGCTTCGTCATCCTTGCCTCCTCGCTCGGTACCGTCTTCGAGTGGTACGACTTCTATCTGTACGGATCGCTGGCCAGCATCATCGGCGCGCAGTTCTTCTCGGCCTATCCGCCGGCGACTCGCGACATTTTCGCCCTGCTGGCCTTCGCCGCCGGCTTCCTGGTGCGTCCGTTCGGCGCCATCGTGTTCGGCCGCGTCGGTGACATCGTCGGCCGCAAATACACATTCCTTGTGACCATCCTGATCATGGGCCTGTCGACCTTCATCGTCGGCCTGTTGCCCAACGCCGCCACCATCGGCATCGCCGCGCCGGTCATCCTGATCGCGTTGCGCCTGCTGCAGGGCCTTGCGCTCGGCGGAGAATATGGCGGTGCAGCAACCTATGTCGCCGAGCATTCCCCGCAGGGCAAGCGCGGCTACTACACCTCCTTCATCCAGACCACCGCCACGCTCGGCCTGTTCCTGTCGCTGCTGGTGATCCTGTTCACGCGCACCGCGACCGGCGAACAGGCGTTCGCGGAATGGGGCTGGCGCATTCCGTTCCTGGTGTCGGTGCTGCTGCTCGGTATCTCCGTCTGGATCCGGCTGCGGCTGAATGAATCGCCGGTGTTCCAGCGCATGAAGGACGAGGGCAAGAGTTCCAAGGCACCGCTGACGGAAGCCTTCGCCAACTGGGCCAACGCCAAGATCGTGCTGCTCGCCCTGATTGGCGGCACCATGGGCCAGGGCGTGGTCTGGTACACGGGCCAGTTCTACGCGCTGTTCTTCCTGCAATCGATCCTGAAGGTCGACGGCTACACCGCCAACCTCCTGATTGCCTGGTCGCTCCTGCTCGGCACGGGTTTCTTCATCGTGTTCGGCATGCTGTCCGACAAGATCGGCCGCAAGCCGATCATCCTCGCCGGCTGCGCGATCGCTGCGCTGACCTTCATCCCGATCTTCAAGATGATCACCACCAACGCCAACCCCGCGCTGGAAAAGGCGATCGAATCCACCAAGGTCGAGGTGGTGGCCGATCCCAAGGGCTGCGGCGACCTGTTCAACCCGGTCGGCACCCGCGTCTTCACCGCGCCTTGCGACACCGCGCGTGCCTACCTCGCCCAGTCGTCGGTGAAGTACGCGACGACCTCCGGCCCGGCCGGCTCCGGCGTGAAGGTCGTCGTCAACGGCAAGGAAGTGCCTTACGCTGACGCCAAGACTTCCAATGCTGCGGTGCTGGCGGCGATCCAGGCGGCGGGCTATCCGAAGACGGGCGACGCCGGCATCGTGAAGATGTCGAACCCGTTCGACATCTTCCGTCCGCAGGTCGCGGCCGTGATCGGGCTGTTGTTCATCCTGGTGCTCTTCGTCACCATGGTCTACGGCCCGATCGCCGCCATGCTGGTCGAATTGTTCCCGACCCGCATCCGCTACACCTCGATGTCGCTGCCGTACCACATCGGCAACGGCTGGTTCGGCGGCCTGCTGCCGGCGACCGCGTTCGCGATCGTGGCCTCGACCGGCGACATCTATGCCGGCCTCTGGTACCCGATCATCTTCGCGGCGATCACCGCGGTGGTCGGTTTCCTGTTCCTGCCGGAGACCAAGGACGTCGATATCAGCAAGACCTGAGACGAATCGCGCTTCCAGCGCTTGCTCGATCGGCCGCGGAGCGATCCGCGGCCGATTTTGTTTGAGCTGGCTGATCTCCAAGTTTCGTAGCCCGGGCGGAGCGCAGCGCAACCCAGGACACTTGTGTCGACATCTACCAGCGGTCCCGGGTTACGCTGGCGCTTCACCCGGGCTACGGAGCTTCCCGTGAGAAGAGACGATCTGCGTCATTTTGTGCTGCCGACGAATTGCAGCACGACCTCGCGCCGGTGCGGCCTGGCGCGATGCTCGATCAGGTAGATCGCTTGCCAGGTGCCGAGCGCGAGTTCGCCATCCAGCACCGGAACCTGAAGCGAGGTCGACGTCAGCATGGTCTTGATATGCGCCGGCATGTCGTCGGGACCTTCGGTGTCATGGCGCCATCCGCCATTCTCCGGCGCCAGACGGCGCAATACGGTCAGGAGATCCTCGAGCACGGTCGGATCGGCATTCTCCTGGATGGTCAGCGACGCCGAGGTGTGACGGATGAACAGCGTCACTTGCCCCTCGGCCCCGCGCGCCTCGCGCAGGAATTTTGCGACCTCCGATGTCAGATCGGTGAAGCCGACGCCCGGCGTGTGCACGGTCAGTAGCGATGACACGATGGTGGTGGCACTGACGGTTGATGGAGCGCTCCGCGAGAGTGAGGTCATGAACGAAGGACCCATCTACAAACGAATTAAATCTTCCCCGACGCGTCGCGCTGCACGCGGTTGGCCATCTCGACCAGGCGGCGCCAGGCTCGCTCGAGGAACGACATCATGCGGTCCATATCCTGATCGCTCGGCAACGGGATTTCGATCCTGCGTCCGCCCTCGGCGACCTTCGGCTCGCTTTTCTTCAGCGAATCCGATTTCGGCAGCGCCTCGTCGGTCTTGCCGGTGGTGGTCGGATCGCGCTGCGCGAGCTCGGCCTTGAGCGTCTCGTTCTCGGCCTGCAGCCGGCCGATTTCCGCGTCCATCGCGGTGCGCTCGTCGGGCACGGCATAGCAGGCCCAGCCCGTACCCGAATTATTGTTGCAGGTTGAGACCGTGCCGGTCCGCGTGTCGAGCCGCAGCACGCCATCGGCGGTGGCCGACAGCGAGTAACGGCCGTTCTCGGTATCCGGCCGGGATTGGGCAAAGGCTGTGCCGCTCAGGCTCACGCTCAACGCCACACCGGCCAGGACCGTGGAAACTTTCGAGGATGAGGTCGCGTTTCGCATCGGCTTCCTCCCGCAAGATCAGCGTGCCCCTATACATCCGACGTATAGGGCCGCCTGCCCGACTTCAATGCATCGGCGAGCAAATCCAGCCGGTCCTGCCCCCAAAATACCTCGCCATCCAGCACATAGGCGGGCGAGCCGAATACGTCGGCCGTTATCGCATCCTGACGGTTCTGCTCGTAGGCCGCGCTGATCGCCTCCGAAGCGGAACGTTCCACCAGCTTGCTGCCGGGCAAGCCCGCTTCGTCGGCAAGGCGCGCCACTGTCGCGGGATCGGCGAGATCGAGCTGGTCCTCCCAGACCGCGACAAAACCGCGCTTCAGGAAAAGATCGGGATGGAGCCCCAGCTCGATCGCAGCGATGACCGCGCCGTCTGCAAGGCGGGCATTGAAGGGCCAGTGCGCGGGCTTGAGATGAAACTGCAATCCGCGCCGGTCGCGCCAGCGCTGCAATTCCACCATCCGATAACGTTGCCGCACCGGGTGGCGCTTGAGAAGCGGCAAGCCGCCGGTCTCCGAGAACAGGTCGACCAGCACCACCGGCTTGTAGTTCACCTTGAGATCAAAGCCAGTGACGAGATCGCGGAACGGCTGGTGACCGATATAGGCCCAGGGAGATTGAAACGAGAAGTAGTAGTCGACCTGGCGCGACATGACGGCTCCGAGCGGGATTGGTGCGACGATGCAGGCATCCCAACAGAGCGTCCCGACCGGTGCAAGACCGCCGCGGCCTGAATGTCGGCTGTTGCGTTGCGATGACAGGTCGCAGACATCTGGAATATCTCCAAAGAAGTGCAATCGAATCAATGCGCTAACTGGTTGTTACGCAATCTTGACTTGATCGGACACGGTAAGTATGGTCCGCGCGGCTTTTGAGGGTGGCGGCGCAATTTCCATCAACCGCAGCATCGTTTAGTGTCTGCCGCATGGCGGAAAACAAAAACGACAACGCAAGTGGAAATCGCGACCAGTCGTCGTCCGACGAAGCTGCGCTTTCCGCAAGGCTCGGAAGTCTGGATCATCGGTTGTCCGAAATACGCGACAGCCGCAAAATCAGGACTGATCAATCCGGAACTGAAAGCGGAGACGGTGCCGCCAGAGCTTCCGCTATGGCGCTCGGTTTCCGGCTTTCCTCGGAATTGGTCGCGGGCGTTGTCGTCGGGGCGGTGATTGGCTGGGGATTCGACCGTCTGCTGTCGACATCGCCGTTCGGTCTCATCGTGTTCCTGCTGCTCGGCTTCACGGCCGGCGTGGTCAACGTGGTGAGGTCTGCAGGCATGGCCTCAGGCAAGCGCTGAGCCCTGGCGGAAGTCACGACATCTGTAATTCGATTGCCGGCGGATAAGCCGGGGGACCAAGAGCCGCGCGGATGAAAATCGATCCGATCCACCAGTTCAATATCGAGCCCCTCTTCACGATCGGCCATATCGGCGATCACACGATCGCCTTCACCAATTCGACGCTCTACATGTTCGTGGCGGTGGCGTTGATCTCGGTACTGATGCTGGCGAGCGGCCGGCAACTGGTTCCGGGGCGCCTGCAGTCGGTCGCCGAAATCTCCTACGAGTTCGTCGCCAGCACCATCCGCAGCACCGCCGGCGCGGAAGGCATGAAGTTCTTCCCGCTGATCTTCTCGCTGTTCATGTTCATCTGCGTCTCGAACCTCGTGGGCATCATCCCCTACACGTTCACGATTTCGAGCCACCTGATCGTCACCGCAGCGCTCGCGCTGCTCGTGTTCTTCACCGTCCTGATCTACGGCGTCTACAAGAACGGACTGAAGTTCTTCAAGATTTTCGTGCCGTCCGGCGTTCCGATCTACATCCTGCCGCTGGTCATGTTCATCGAGATCCTGTCGTTCTTCCTGCGGCCGGTCTCGCACAGCGTGCGTCTGTTCGCTAACATGCTGGCCGGCCATATCGCGCTGAAGGTGTTCGCGGGTTTCGTCGCGATGCTCGGCGTCTCGCTGGGCGCCGTCGGCTGGCTCGGCGGCGTGATGCCGCTGGCCCTCACGGTCGCATTGACCGCGCTCGAATTGCTGGTCGCTTTCCTGCAAGCCTACGTGTTTGCGATCCTGACCTGCATCTACCTCAACGACGCCATTCATCCGGGACACTGAGCGGTCCGGGGAATTTCCACCCACATCTGTCTTTCTCTCCAAGGAGCAAACTATGGAACCGGCAGCAGCTAAACTTATCGGCGCGGGCATCGCGTGCATCGGCATGGGCGGTGCGGGCGTCGGCGTCGGCGTTATCTTCGGCAACTACCTTGCCGCCGCGGTCCGCAATCCGTCCGCCGCCCAGGGCCAGTTCGGCAACCTGATCTTCGGCTTCGCCGTGACCGAAGCGCTCGGCATCTTCTCGCTGCTGATCGCGTTGCTCTTGCTGTTCGTTCCGCTCTGAGCGGTACACTTTTGCGCCGCCTGCGGGCGGCGTCCGTGACAGCTACAGGAGAACACCATGGCTGAGAGTCATGGCGAAGCATCAGGCCAGAAGGCCGGCGCCCACACCGAAGCCGATGGCGGCCACGGCGGAGCTTTCCCTCCGTTCGATTCGTCCACCTTCGCCTCGCAACTGGTGTCGCTGGCTATCGCCTTTGTCGTGCTCTACATCATCGTGTCGCGTTTCGCGCTGCCGCGTGTCGGCGGCGTGATCGAAGCGCGCCAGAACATGATCGAGGGCGATTTGGCGGAAGCGCAAAAGCTCAAGGACGAGTCCGCGGCTGCGCTGAAGGCTTATGAGAACGACCTGGCGGCCGCGCGCTCCCGCGCTCAGGCCATCAGCAGCGAGACCCGCGAGAAGCTGAACGCGGCCTCCGAAGCCGAACGCAAGGTGCTGGAGGACAAGCTTACAGCCAAGCTCCACGACGCCGAGAAAACCATCGCGGCGACGCGGGCGGCGGCGATGAGCAATGTCCGCGGCATCGCGGCGGACGCGGCGACCGCGATCGTGCAGCGGCTAACCGGCGTGGCGCCGGATGGCGCTGCGGTGAACGGCGCCGTCGACGCCTCGCTGAAGGGACAAGCCTGATGTTGACCGAGCCGGAAACCTGGGTTGCGATCGCCTTCGTCATCCTGATGGTGGTGTTTGCCTATCTCGGCATCCATCGCACGGTGCTGAAGGCGCTGGACAACCGCAGCGAACGCATCAAGGCCGAACTCGACGACGCTCGCCGCCTGAAGGAAGAGGCCGCAAAGCTGCTCGCCGAATACAAGGCCAAGCGCACGACTGCCGAGCGCGAGGCGGAGGAAATCGTCGCGAGCGCCAAGGCGGACGCCGAACGCATCGCGGCTGAAGCCAAGACGAAGATGGAAGATTTTGTCGCGCGGCGGACCAAGACCGCCGAGAACAAGATCGCGCTCGCCGAAGCCCAGGCTCTGGCGGATGTCCGTGCCGCTGCGGCGGATGCCGCCGTGACGGCGGCGTCCACCATCCTGTCGCAGTCGGTCAAGGGCTCCGTCGCCGACGACCTCCTCGCCAAGGGAATCGCCGAGGTTCGTTCCAAGCTGAACTGAGCGGCTTCAACGCAAATCAAAAAAGCCGGCGCGAGATGATCGCGCCGGCTTTTTTGTTTGGGACTGTCTTGTAGGGTGGGCAAAAGCGAAGCGTGCCCACCTTTCTTGCACCGAACGTGGATGGTGGGCACGCTTCGCTTTGCCCACCCTACCGCCGCCGTCGGTCGTTCAACGCAGGTGGCCGCTACTTCTTCCTTACCGCCTTCGGCTTTGGCTCGGGCTTCAGAGCCTGCGGGTCGAAGCCGATGTAGAAGACGTAGTTTTCAGCAACGTCGGCCGACGGCGCCGGAAAGGTCAGATCCTCAGCCACCAGCGTAAAGGGTTCGCTGCCGGATTCGCCCATCGTCACCGTGGTCTGATAGGCCTTGGTCGCGATCGTCTTTTCCGAGACGCCGCCCTGCACCACGGCGACGCGCAGCGGCACCTGAACGGTCGGCGGGGCGCCGGCAGGACCGACAATGATCCGGCCCTGGATGCCGATTCGCGCCGTGATCTCGCCGCCATTGATCGCGCATTCGCGGGCGGTGCGGGTGATCGTCGCCTGGAACCGCAGGTCGCTGCCGACCGGTTCCTTGCCGGGCGCCCCCACCGCGTAAGTCGAGGCACCGGAGCGGATCGCCACCGGCGGACAGAGGACGTCCGATTCGTTGCTCTGGCCCTCGGCGGGCGCCGAGGGCTTCTCAGCCGGTGCCTCCTCGGACTTGCCGCCGCCGAACAGGCTCTTGAAGCGGTCGGTCAATGACTGTGCCGCCGCCGGCGCGGCCAGGGTGCCGCAACCAAGCGCGGTCGCCACCACTGCGGCGATCGCGGCCCTGATCACACGATGTCTTGCCATGCGAAATCCCTGCCATCCCATTTCCCGAGTGGCGTTATAGCAGCGCAATGGCGGCGAACCCAAGGCACCAACAAAGGCGCTAACCAGCGCTAAGAACCCGGTATTAACCCCGGAAATCTTCGTGCAACAGGCCAAACAGCAGGTGATCCTGCCAGATGCCATTGATGCAGAGATAGCGCCGCGCCAGGCCCTCGCGGGTGAATCCGCATTTCTCCAGGACGCGGATCGAGGGCGCGTTGGAGGGGATGCAAGCGGCCTCGATGCGGTGCAGATTGAGCTCGCCGAACAGCGAGGGCAACAGCACCCGCAGCGCCGTGGTCATGTAGCCGCGCTGCGCATAGGGCTCGCCGACCCAATAGCCGATGGTGCCGGCCTGCACGATGCCGCGGCGGACGTTGGCGAGCGTGATGCCGCCGACCATCACGCCGTCCACTTCGCGGAAGATGATGAAGGGATAGGAGCGGTCGGCGGCGATGTCCTCGGCGTAGCGGCGCAGGCGGCGGCGGAAGCCCGAACGGGTCAAATCATCCGACGGCCAGATCGGCTCCCAGGGCGTGAGATAGGCGCGGCTCAATTCGCGCAATTGCGCCCACTGCGGAAAGTCGGCCATTTGCGGCGCACGTAGCAGCAGTCCATGACCGCGCGGCATCAGGGCGGCCGGTCCGCTGGATGGCAAACGAAACAGGGCCATGCCCTTGAACTCCCTGCCCGCTATCGGGGCTGCCGGTCTAGTGCAGGAGCGTCTTCGCCTTCGACCGGGTCAATCCTTCCGCAAAAGACACCGCCGTGTCCAGACCTCTGCCGCTGCCGAGCGCCACCACCGCGGGCCGGCTGCGCGCGAGCAGCGCACGGGCGGCATTGCGGGTCGATTCGACACTCACCGAATCGATCCGGCTGACCAGTTCGTCCACCGTCAGCGGCCTGCCATAGGCTAGCACATGCCGTGCCAACTGCTCGGCGCGCGAGGAACAGCTCTCCAGCGCCATCAACAGCCCCGCCTTCATCTGCGCCTTGGCGCGGGCGACCTCGGCCTCGGTCAGGGTCTCCACGGCCTCATTCATCACGTCCACGATCACTTCCATCATTTCCGGCGCATCCGACGGATCAGTGCCGGTGTAGAGGCCGAAAAAGCCGGTGTCGCTATAGGGGGCGTGGAAGGTGTAGATCGAGTAGCACAGCCCCCGCTTCTCCCGCACCTCCTGGAACAGCCGCGACGACATCCCGCCGCCGAGCGTGTTGGTGAACACCTGCAGCGAGAACAGCGACAGGTCGGTCTGCGGCACGCCTTCCAGCGCCAGCGTCAGATGCGCCTGTTCGAGGTCGCGGTGCACGACGCGGGAACCGCCCTTGCCGAACATGGCCGCCAGCGGCTTCGGCGCGGGCGCTGCGTCGAAGCTTGCGAACTTCTGCGTTGCCTCTTCGACGATCCGCTTGTGGTCCACCGCGCCGGCAGCGGAGATCACCATATCGGGCCCGCGGTAATGAGTTGCGAGGTAGCCGCGCAGCATGTCGCGGTCGAACCCCTTGAGCGTCTTGGCGGTGCCGAGCAGGGAGCGGCCCATCGGCTGGTCGGGATAGCAGAGCTCGTTCAGGTGCTCGAACACGACGTCGTCGGGCGTATCCTGTGCCGCGCCGATCTCCTGCACGATGACGCTCTTCTCGCGCTCGAGCTCATCAGGCACGAAGGAGGGATTGGCGAGGATGTCGGCGAGCACGTCGAGCGCCAGCGGCACATCCGCCTTCATCACGCGCGCGTAATAGGCCGTGGTCTCGGTCGAGGTGCCGGCGTTGAGATCGCCGCCCACGGCCTCGATCTCCTCGACGATCTCGCGCGAGGAGCGGCGCGTCGTGCCCTTGAACGCCATGTGCTCGAGCAGGTGGGATATCCCGTGCTCGTTCGGCTTTTCGTCGCGTCCGCCGACGCCGGCCCACACGCCGAGCGCGGCCGTCTCCAGATGCGGCATGGTGTCGGTGACGACAGTCAATCCGGACGGCAACTTGGTGATCTCAACGCTCATCCGGCTACTCCCTGCTTGGCGGCGCGACTCACCGACAATACGAACTTTTCGACTTCCGCCTGATCGCTTTTCATCACCTTGAGGTGTTCGGGTTTGGTCATCAATCCGTCGAGCCAGGCCGGCAAATGCGGTCGCACCCCGCAGGCGGCCTCGACCGCATCGGGGAACTTGGCCGCATGCGCGGTCGACAGCACGATATTGGGAATCCTCGAATCGGCGCTGTCGCGGTCGGCGACCGCCAGCGCCACCGCGGTATGGGGATCGACGAGATCCCCCGCCTCGCGCCAGGCGGCGCGGATCGCGGCCGCAGTCTCGGTCTCGTCCGCCTTGCCTGCGTCGAACTCCTCGCGGATCGCAGCCAGCATCGCAGCCGGCAACACGAAGCGGCCGGACTGCTTCAGCGAATCCATCAGCCGCCGCACGCTGTCAGCGTCGCGCCGGCTTGCCTCGAACAACAGCCGCTCGAAATTCGAGGACACCTGGATGTCCATCGACGGCGAGGTCGTGGCGTGAACCTCGCGGACCTCGTAGATACCCGTCTTCAGCGTGCGCGGCAGGATGTCGTTGATGTTGGCCGCGATCCGCAAGGACCGGATCGGCAAGCCCATGCGCTTGGCGACGTAGCCTGCAAAGATGTCGCCGAAATTGCCGGTCGGCACCGTGAAATCCACCGTCCGCTCCGGCGCGCCGAGCGCAACCGCCGAGCTGAAATAGTAGACCACCTGCGCCACGACCCGCGCCCAGTTGATCGAGTTCACGCCCGACAACGACACGGCATCGCGGAAATCGTGATGGTTGAAGAGCCCCTTCACGATCGCCTGGCAATCGTCGAAGGTGCCTTCGATCGCCAGCGCATGGATGTTGGCGGCGCCGGTCGTCGTCATCATCCGCCGCTGCACCTCGGAGATGCGGCCTTGCGGGAACAGCACGACCAGATCGACATTTTCGAGATTGGCAAAGGCCTCGACCGCGGCGCCGCCGGTATCGCCCGAGGTCGCGACCACGATCGTGGTGCGCTGTGAACGCTTCGCCAACACATGATCCATCAGCCGCGAGATCAACTGCATCGCGACGTCCTTGAACGCCAGCGTCGGGCCGTGGAACAGCTCCAGCAGGAATTGATTCGGGCCGATCTGGTCGAGCGGCACGACCGCGGGATGGCGGAACGTTGCATAGGCTTCGTTCGCCATGCGACCGAGATCGGGATCGGAAATCTCGCCGCCCGCGAACGGCCTGATGACCTCGACCGCGACTTCCCAATAGGGCCGTCCGAAGAAACCGGCGATGGTCTCGCGCGACAGGACCGGCCAGCTTTCGGGCACGTACAGGCCGCCGTCGCGGGCGAGCCCGGTCAGCATCACATCACAGAAACCGAGAGCCGGGGCCTCTCCCCGGGTCGAAACATACCGCGTCAAACCGCCCTCCAAAGGCTCAAGCCTTTACCTTAAGCCCTTGATATCATGGAATTTATCGAGTTCTCGCTGCGCGGACTCGAAGCGCCACCATAAAGGGTTTTCGCGCCAAGGGGAAACCGCTTCTTGTGCGGCGCTGCCGCAAAGCACGGCCGACTGGCCGGCTAGACGGAGGTGTATCGTCAAGCGCGCTGGGATGCACCAATCCATCGCTGGCTTCACGATGGCAGCCGCAGTGACGTCGGAACCATTGCCGCTTTTTCCCGTTTATGTCCGCCATCGAGGCAAGGGGAGCAGCGACCAGCGGCGTGGCCGATGCTCCGGCACATTGCATCAGAACCGAAACAAGCTCTAGGAATCGCCTGCACCGCCCTGCTGTTCCCGAATTGCCCCGGCAGAAGCGAAATGCAAGCGATGGGAACGGTCGCGCCTTCGGGCGCGACCAGTTCCGCAGGCGATTAAGGGTCAGCTCAACCCCATCTCGACGGCGATACGGATCAGATCGGAATGGCTCTTGGCGCCGAGCTTCTGCTTCAGAAGCGAGGTGGTGTTGGCGACGGTCTTGTAGGAGATGTTGAGCGCCGCGGCGACCTCGCCGATCTTGTCGCCCCGGCCGAGCAGTCGCAGGATTTCCAGTTCGCGTGGCGACATCAGCGAGGCCGGATTGGCCTTGATGGCGGCGCCCGAAAAGGTCACGGCCTCGGCAAGGTGCGGGGATATGAAATTGTCCCCGGCCGCGACCTTGCGAACGGCTTTCACGAACACCCTGGGGTCGTCGGTCTTCGAGACATAGCCCTGGGCGCCTGCTTCCACCGCGCGGACCACGAAGGCCGGATCGTCGTTCATGCTGAACATGATGATCCTGGCCTCGGGATCTTCCTTGCGAATCCGGCGCATCAGCTCGAACCCGGAAACATCCGGGAGGTTGATGTCGATTACGGTAACATCGGGCTTCTTGCTGACATAGGCGCGGTGCCCCGACTTGGCGTCGGTGGCTTCCTCGATCTTCACCGAGCTGTCGGAAGCGAACAGGGACCGGCACCCGGACAACACGACCGGGTGGTCATCGACAATCAATATTCTTGTGGCCGGTTTCGGCGTATCTTGCATAACTTGCATTCTGTATCCAGAACATAGATGGCCGGGAACCTGTGAAAAGGGAAAACCGCCGGAGCGAATTAGAATTATCCAAATGTGGAAAAGATGTTCGCTCCGAACGCGGTTCTTCCTTCCGCTCGGTATCATGTTCGTGGCCGCGCTCCTGGTCGGAGCGATTTCGCTACAGCTCTTCGTGCCGGAACAACTGTCGGACGAGAACGCACCGGCCGCACGTTCGGCCAGGGTGGTTGCAGACGCGCTCAACAGCGCGCTTGGGACCTCGGCCAATCCGCAAGCGACGCTGGATGCCTTTGCGCAGGCGCTAGGCGCGTCCGAAGCCATCCGCTTCCGACCCGACGGCGCAAGCCGCCCGCCCCCGGTCGAGGTGCAAACGCCGATCGGACGGGTGCCACGATGGTTCGTGGACCTGCTCACGATACCGGAGATCGGCGCATCGTTCCCCGTCCGGATCGAAGGCAAGCAGGTCGGCCAGATCATTTTCTCGCCCGACCTGTCGGCCGATATCTTCGAGAAATGGATCGGCTTTGTTGCGATCACATTCTCCGCGGTCGCGCTGACGCTGCTTACCGGTATTATCGCCCATTTCACCGCCGGCGCCGTGCTGCGCCCTCTGCAGGATCTCGGCGAAGGCCTCACCCGCATGCGCGGGGGTGATTATAAGCAGCTCATCCCCCAGTCAGGCCCGCCGGAGATCCGCCGAAGCGCCGAGGAAGCCAACGAACTCGCCCGCACGCTCTGCCGGCTGAGCCAGGACAATCGAGGTTTGCTGCGCCGTATCGTCTCGCTGCAGGACGACGAGCGGCGCGACATGGCGCGCGAACTGCACGACGAGCTTGGACCGCTATTGTTCGGCATTCGCGCCAAGGCGGTTGCGCTGCTCGAAGCGATCCCGCATGGCAACCTGCAACTTGCGGCCTCCGCCGACGGCATCCTGCAATCGGTCGAAGCGCTGCAGCAGGCCAACCGCCGCATCCTCGACCGGCTGCGGCCGCTCTACATCCAGGAATTGGGACTGGAGAACAGCATCGAGACCTTGTTGCAGTATGCGCGCGCACAAGCGCCCGGGCTTAAGCTCGTCTCGCAGATCGACGGCAGGCTGAATGCGATCGAGGGGCTGCTCTCGCAAACCGTCTATCGCGTGATCCAGGAGAGCATCACCAACGTGCTGCGCCATGCCCGCGCCCGCTCGGTCACCGTGGAGGCTTCGATGAAGGCGGCGGAGCTGATCGTGGAGGTATCCGACGACGGTATCGGCCTTCCCAAGGACTCTGTCTTCGGCCGCGGGCTGACGGGGATGCAGGAACGGGCGCGCGCGCTGAGCGGCACGCTCGAGCTGGTGCGCAAAGACGGACGGACCATCGTGCGCTGCTGCCTGCCGGTCGGCGACAGCGCGCTTGGCTAGACCATGAGCTCGTAGCCCGGGTGGAGCGGAACGCGTAACCTGGGACATCTGCGTCGGTGCAAGCGGTCCCGGGTTACGCTGACGCTCCACCCGGGCTACGGTGCTGCATCCGAGCTACTCGGATCTGATCCGACGTTGGCCGCGAAACCACAATGCGAAGACGATCAGCACCGCCACGGCTAGCGTGAACCAGGTGATGGCGTATTGCATGTGGTCGTCCTTGAGATTGACCTTCAGCGGTCCCGGCTTGGGAATGCCGCTGTCGGGCACGGGCGACTCCAGATCGATGTAGAAGGGCGCGACTGTCTTGCCGCCCTCGCCCCAGCCAAGTGCGCTTGCCATCGCCAGATGATTGCGGACGAACCACAGGCGCTTTGCCGGATCTTCCTTCGGCGTCAGCGAGCCGGCGCTTTCGGGAAAGCGGAGATAGCCGGTCAGCTTGACCGGTTCGCCCGTGATCAGGGGTGCGGCCACCCGATCCTGCTGGGCACGATCCTGCATCGTGTTCTGCACGAAGCCGGCATTGACCACGACGATCTCGCCGTCAGGCAGGCGCGCCGGGAGAAACGCCCAGGTGCCGGGACCGGAAATGTCGTCGCGGACCGCGGAGCCGGAGCTGAACACCATCGCATCCGGCAGCTTCGCATAGGTCGCCGTAACCGTGACGCGGCGGAATTCGTCGCTCACCGGACGGAGCGCAGCCCATTGCGAAGGCTGCGGCAGCGCTTCGGGCGCCGCCGCCAGGCGCTCGTTGAGGGCCGCGATCAGCGCATGCTTCGCGACCCGGCGCTGCAATTGCCAGATCCCGAGGCTCGTGAACACCACCACCAGGATCAACGTGAAAATGCCGAAGCCGGCGGCACCGCGCCGGTACGAGGATGGTGCGGTCATTTCTGCTCGCGCTTGATCAGCCGGCCCTCCGCCGCCTTGTGGTGGAACTGGAGTGCGATCAGAAGCGATTTCATCGAACGCAGCGGCAGCAAGGTGGTGACGACGATGAGCGGCAGCCAGAGCACCGCATGCACCCAGAATGGCGGCTGGTACTTGACCTCCACGATCAGCGCGCAGGCGACGACGATCGCGCCGGCCAGCATGATGATGAAGATCGCCGGTCCGTCACCGGAATCGATGAAGGCATAATCCAGCCCGCAGCTCTCGCAGCGCGGCGCGAGCGTGAGGAAGCCCGCATAGAGCTTGCCCTTGCCGCAGCGCGGACAGCGGCAGGCGATGCCGCGGAGCGCGCTCTCGGTAACCGTCGGAGGAGTGTCGGCAGGCATCAAGTGGTTCGATCTTCGCTTCCAAAAACCAAAAGGGCGGCCGTCGGGCCGCCCCCTTGTAGCACATCGCGGCGGGTTAATGCGCGGCGTGCGCCATGGCTTCGGCGCCGCGGCCCCACACGTAGATGCAGATGAACAGGAACAGCCAGACCACGTCGACGAAGTGCCAATACCAGGCGGCGAACTCGAAGCCGAGGTGCTGCTTGGGCGTGAAGTGGCCGGCATAGGCGCGGAACAGGCAGACCAGGAGGAAGATGGTGCCGATGATCACGTGGGCGCCGTGGAAGCCGGTCGCCATGAAGAACACGGAGCCGTAGACATTGCCGCCAAACGAGAACGTCGCGTGGGCGTATTCATAGGCCTGCACGCAGGTGAAGGCCGCGCCGAGCAGCACGGTCAGGATCAGGCCGTATTTGAGGCCCTGGCGGTCGTTTTCCAAGAGCGCATGGTGGGCCCAGGTCACGGTGGTGCCGGAGGTGAGCAGCAGCAGCGTGTTGAGCAGCGGCAGGTGCCAGGGATCGAAGGTCTCGATGCCATGCGGCGGCCAGGTGCCCGGCACGGCGCAGGCGCCCATCTGGGTGCCGGCGCCGCAGCCGAACACTGCGTCGCGAGTAGCGTGGACGGCGTCGGCCGGGAACAGCGCGGCGTTGAAGAACGCCCAGAACCAGGCGACGAAGAACATCACCTCGGAGGCGATGAACAGGATCATGCCGTAGCGGTGATGGAGCTGCACCACACGGGTGTGGTCGCCCTTGTACTGCGCCTCGCGGATCACATCGCCCCACCAGCTCGCCATGGTGTAGAGCACGCCGATCACGCCGATGCCGAACACGATCGGCGCGCCCGTGAACATGTGATGCATCCAGCCGATGGCGCCGAAGCACATGATGAAGGCCGAGATCGAACCGACCACCGGCCAGGGGCTCGGATCGACGAGATGGTAATCGTGATGCTTGACGTGCGCCTCAGCCATTGCAGTCTCTCCGTTCGCGTGCCGTCAGGCACGTATTCGTCTCAGAAATTCAAAGATTGCCCTTGCGCTTGTCCTGCTCGCCGGAGGCCACTGGCTTCGGGACCGGATCGCGCACGGAATAGAAAGTGTAGGACAGGGTGATCGATTTCAGGCTGTCGTTCTCGCGGTCGGCGACCAGCGCCGGATCGACATAGAACACGACAGGCATCTCGCGCTTCTCGCCCGGCGCCAGGGTCTGCTCGGTGAAGCAGAAGCAGTTGATCTTCTGGAAATAGGCCCCGACCGTCAGCGGCGCGACATTGTAAGCCGCCTGGGCCGTCGTGGTCCGCGCCGACTGGTTGGTCACTGTGTAGAAGACGGTGACGACTTCGCCGATCCTGACTTCGATCTCGTTCTGCTCGGGCTCGAACTTCCAAGGCAAGCCCGGCGCGACATTGGCATCGAAGCGGACCTCGATCTTGCGGGCAAGCGGCCCCTCCACCGGCGCGGAGGTCGCGACCTGGGTGGTGCCGTTGAAACCGGTGGCGCGGCAGAACCAGTTGTAGAAGGGCACGGCCGCATAGGACGCGCCGACCATCAGCACGACGACGAAGCCGCAGATCGAGGCAACCACCGCGTCACGCGTCAACGTGCGGCGGGACGCCTTTTGGCTCGTGCCGGACTGCTTGGGCGTGGTCGTCTCTTGCGCCATCTCGATCACATCTCAGATCGGCCGCACCAGGACGGCCGGGCCCTTGACCAGGGTGACCGCGAAGAACAGCACAACCAGCACACCGAGCGCGAGCGCAATGGCGATCGAGCGCTGGCGGCGGCTCCTGAGCTGCGCCTCGGTAAGAACAATTCCTTCCTGCTCGCGTTTGTCATCCATTGCGTGTTCATGCGCTCCCTACCCGACCCATGATGCAACGGTGCGGAAGGCAACCTCGATCAGCAAGGTCGCGAACAGCGCGAACAAATAAAAAATGGAGAAAGCAAACAATTTGCGGCAGGCGCGATTGGCTTCCTTGCCCTCGCGGCGGCGATAGACGTCGACCGCGAGCCACAGCATGCCCGACCCGAGCAGGAGCGAGGCCACGCCATAGACCGCATCGAAATAGCCGAGCGGCCACGGCGCCACCGCGATCGCGACGAGCACGATCGTGTAGAGCAGGATCTGCAGCCGGGTCGCGTCGGGACCGGCGACCACCGGCAGCATCGGCACGCCGGCGCGGGCGTAGTCGTCGCTGCGGAACAGCGCCAGGGCCCAGAAATGCGGCGGGGTCCAGAAGAAGATGATCAGGAACAACAGCACGGGCTCGATCGACAACGAGCCGGTTGCGGCCGCCCAGGCCACCACCGGCGGCAGCGCGCCGGCGGCCCCGCCGATCACGATGTTCTGCGCGGTCCAGCGCTTCAGCCACATCGTGTAGACCACCACATAGAAGAAGATCGTGAAGGCCAGCAGCGCGCCCGCGACCCAGTTGACGAGGATGCCGAGCGTCATCACCGAGAAGAACGCGAGCGTCAGGCCGAAGGCGGTGGCTTCTCCACTTGTGATGCGGCCGCGTGGGATCGGCCGGTTGGCGGTGCGCGTCATCAACGCGTCGATATCGCCTTCATAGGCCATGTTCAGCGCGCCTGAGGCGCCTGCACCGACCGCGATGCAGAGGATCGAGGTGAAGGCCAGCACCGGATGGACGTGACCCGGCGCGATCATCAGGCCGACCAGCGCGGTGAAGATCACCAGCGACATCACCCGCGGCTTCAAAAGCGCGATGTAGTCGCCGACCTCGGCCTCGGAGATCCGCGGCAACTCGATGGCGTTGTGATCGACAACCGACACGATAGATTCGTTCCCTTAAATCAAGCAGAGAGCGCGACGCGCCCGTGAAGGGCGCGTCGCTGTTTCCTTTACTGCACGCGCGGCAGCACTTCGAACTGGTGGAAGGGCGGCGGCGAGGACAGCGTCCATTCCAGCGTGGTGGCGCCGGCGCCCCACGGGTTAGCGGCCGCCTGCTCCTTGCGGACGAAGGCGTCGATCACGCCGTAGATGAAGATCAGCACGCCGAAGCCGGAGATGTAGGAGCCGATCGAGGAGACCAGGTTCCAGCCGGCGAACGCGTCCGGATAGTCGACATAGCGGCGCGGCATGCCCGAGAGACCGAGGAAGTGCTGCGGGAAGAACACCAGGTTCACGCCGATGAAGGTGAACCAGAAGTGCAGCTTGCCGATGGTCTCGCTGTACATGTAGCCGAACATCTTCGGGAACCAGTAGTACCAGCCCGCGAAGATGCCGAACACGGCGCCCAGCGACAGCACGTAGTGGAAGTGCGCTACCACGTAGTAGGTGTCCTGCAGCACGCGGTCGACGCCGGCATTCGCCAGCACGACGCCGGTGACACCGCCGACCGTGAACAGGAAGATGAAGCCGATCGCCCAGATCATCGGCACCTTGAACTCGATCGAGCCGCCCCACATGGTCGCGATCCAGGAGAAAATCTTCACGCCGGTCGGGACCGCGATCACCATGGTGGCGGCGACGAAATAGGCCTGCGTCGCCGACGACATCCCGACCGTGTACATGTGGTGCGCCCACACCACGAAGCCGATGCCGCCGATCGCGACCATCGCGTAGGCCATGCCGAGATAGCCGAACACCGGTTTGCGCGAGAAGGTCGAGACGATCTGGCTGATCATGCCGAAGGCCGGCAGGATCAGGATGTACACTTCGGGATGGCCGAAGAACCAGAACAGGTGCTGGAACAGCACCGGATCGCCGCCGGCATCGGGGGCGAAGAAGGCGGTACCGAAGTTACGGTCGGTGAGCAGCATGGTGATGGCGCCGGCGAGCACCGGCAGCGACAGCAAGAGCAGGAACACCGTCACCAGGATCGACCACACGAATAGCGGCATCTTGTGCAGCGTCATGCCCGGTGCGCGCATGTTGAAGATCGTGGTGATGAAGTTGATCGCGCCCAGGATCGAGGAGGCGCCGGCGAGATGCAGCGACAGGATCGCGAAGTCGACTGCCGGCCCCGGGTGACCCGAGGTCGACAGCGGCGCGTACATGGTCCAGCCGGCGCCGACGCCGTTGGCGCCCGGCTCGCCCTCGACGAAGGTCGAGATCAAGAGCAGCGCGAAAGAGGCCGGCAAAAGCCAGAACGAGATGTTGTTCATGCGCGGGAACGCCATGTCGGGCGCGCCGATCATCAGCGGCACGAACCAGTTGCCGAACCCGCCGATCATCGCCGGCATGACCATGAAGAAGATCATGATCAGGCCGTGCGAGGTCACGAACACATTGTAGGTGTGGGACTCGTGGAAGATCTGCACGCCCGGATACATCAGCTCGGCGCGGATCGCGATCGACATCGCAGCCCCGATGATGCCCGCAATGACCGCGAAGATAAGGTACATCGTGCCGATGTCCTTATGGTTCGTGGAGTAGAGATAGCGGCGCCATCCGGTCGGATGGCCGTGATCATCATGGGCGTGATCGTGTGTCGCTGCGCCTGTTGCCATGTCCTAGATCCTTAAGCCAATTCCCTTTTGGACCTTTGCGGTCCCATCGCCCTTATTCTTCCGATGCGCGAAGCCCGCCCCCGGGCTTGCAGCCCTACTGCGCCGCCTGACCAACCGAGGCGTATGAGTTCGCCGGGTTGCTGGCAAATTTCTTCTTCGCGGCGTCCACCCAGCTCGCGAATTCCTGATCCTCGACGACCCGCACCGCGATCGGCATGAACGCATGGTCCTTGCCGCACAGTTCGGAACACTGGCCGTAATACATGCCGGTCTTGGTGGCCTTGAACCAGGTCTCGTTGAGACGGCCCGGGATCGAGTCGATCTTGATGCCGAAGGCCGGCACCGCAAACGAGTGGATGACGTCCGCGCCGGTGGTCTGGATCCGGATCACCTTGTTGACCGGCACCACCATCTCATTGTCGACGCCGAGCAGCCGCGGCTGCTTGTCCTGGGCAAGCAGCGAGTCGAACTCGAACTTGCCGTTATCCGGGTAGGCGTAGGACCAATACCACTGCTTGCCGGTGACCTTGATGGTCAGGTCCGACTTCGGCACGTCGAGCTGCAGGAACAAAAGGCGGAACGACGGCACCGCGATGCAGACCAGGATCAGCACCGGAACCAGCGTCCAGGCCACCTCGATCAGCGTGTTGTGGGTGGTCCTGGAGGGGACCGGATTCGCGCGCGCGTTGAACTTCATCACCACCATGACGAGCAGCGCCAGCACGAACAGCGTGATCACAGTGATGACCACCAGCAGGAAGTTATGAAACCAGACGATGTTCTCCATCACCGGGGAGCCCGCCTGCTGCAGGGTGACTTCCCAGGGCGCCGGCTGCCCCAATTCGGCGAATGCCGTCCCGCCGGTCGCGAGCGCCATGCCCGCTACCGCACCCCCCAGCAACCGCCGGCCCATCAGGCCCATCGACATCCTCATGCCGCTCGCGCTCCCTATGATTTATCCCCTTAGCACCCCCGCCATACGGCGAGGATGCAGCACGATCCGCCCTGACAAACGGCCTGCCGGACGCACCTTCGGAAAGTACGGGGCCAGATCGTTAGAACGCGTCGAAATCTAGCCTCTCAAACCATAATTCGCAGGCGCTCGCAATGCAGTAGTAGGGCCCCAAGCCATGCGCGATCGGCTATTCCCGTGATGTGACATTTTCTCGATAAATCAGGCGATAGCGGCGCTCCCGCGGGCCACGCCGCTTGACAGGGCGATTGCTGGATGTACCCACAGGCTGGGCGCTCCGCAGGAACCTGATTCGCGCGAAGAGCACCCACCACGGGGCGAGATTTGCTTGGGGATCGCCTTCAAGGCGCCGTCATTGCGGTATCAGTCGTTTTGCGTGCCGCCGGCAGCCGGGCAATGCACCGGACCTTGGCCGGGGAAACCAAGCCGGCATGGCCGGCCATCAAAGGATCGACCCGGATGGGCGCTTTGAAACATCACAGCGGACGTAGCTGGAGTGCCACCAACTGGCTGGGCGGCCTGCTAGCGCTCACGTTCATGTTGGGCCTGATGCAAGCGGCCCACGCCCAGGGGGCGGTACGCTCGGTCCATGGCGATTGGCAGATCCGCTGCGACACCCCGCCGGGCGCCCAGAGCGAGCAATGCGCGCTGATCCAGAGCGTGGTCGCCGAGGACCGTTCCAATGCCGGCCTCACCGTGATCGTGCTGAAGACCGCCGACCAGAAGAGCCGCCTGATGCGGGTGGTCGCGCCGCTGGGCGTCCTGCTTCCCTCCGGGCTCGGCCTGAAGCTCGACAATCAGGACGTCGGCCGCGCCGGTTTCGTCCGCTGCCTGCCGAACGGCTGCGTCGCCGAGGTCGTAATGGACGACAAGCTGCTCGGCCAGCTCAGGGGCGCCAAGACCGCGACGTTCATCATCTTCGAGACCCCCGAAGAGGGCATCGGCTTTCCGCTCAGCCTGAACGGGCTGGCGGAGGGGTATGACAAGTTGCCGTGAGGCAACCTCTCCCGAATTGCTGCAACAGCGCCTATCTTGATTGATGCTGTCCCGGCCAAGCCAAACATGAACGGGATGTAATTGCGTTGAATTCGGAGTCGTCATGACCAGTCCCGCCACAACCTCCCTGCTCGACCGCGCCAATCTCGACCGCGATGCCGTACGCCGCGAGGTCACGCGGGGGCTCCAAGGAGCGGATGACGGCGAATTGTTCCTCGAATTCGGACAGACCGAGGCCCTGGTGTTCGACAATGGGCGGCTGAAGCAGGCGACCTACGACACCAGCCAGGGGTTCGGCCTGCGCGCGGTGAAGGACGACGCGGTCGGCTACGCGCATTCCTCGGACGTATCGCTGCCGGCGCTGATTCGCGCCGCCGATGCGGTGCATGCGGTGCGCGGCGGCTATTCCGGCAGCTTCGCCGCGGCACCGACGCACACGAATGTGAAACTGTACGGCGACGAGAACCCGCTGGATGCGCCGGGCTTCGAGGCCAAGGTCAAACTGCTCGGCGAGATCGACGCCTATATCCGCGACAAGGACCCGCGGGTGCGGCAGGTTTCCGCGAGCCTGACCGCGACCTGGCAGGTGGTGGAAATCGTCCGGCCGGACGGCGAGAGCTATCGCGACATCCGGCCGCTGGTGCGGGTCAACATTTCCGTGGTCGCGGGCCAGGGCGACCGGCAGGAGAGCGGCAGCAAGGGTTACGGCGGCCGCGAAGGTTACGCCCGTTTCATAGAGACCAAGGCCTGGCGCGACGCTGCCGACGGCGCGCTGCGCGAGGCGCTGGTCAACCTGGAATCGGTGCCGGCGCCGGCCGGCGAGATGGACGTGGTGCTGGGCGCCGGCTGGCCCGGCGTGATGCTACATGAAGCCGTCGGTCACGGGCTCGAGGGCGATTTCAACCGCAAGAAGACTTCGGCCTTCGCAGGCCTGATGGGCCGGCAGGTCGCCGCCAAGGGCGTCACCGTGGTCGACGACGGCACGATGGCCTCGCGCCGCGGCTCGCTCTCGATCGACGATGAGGGCACGCCGACCAACCGCACCATGCTGATCGAGGATGGCATCCTGGTCGGCTATATGCAGGATCGCCAGAACGCGCGGCTCATGAACATGAAGCCGACCGGCAATGGCCGGCGGCAGAGCTATGCCCATGTGCCGATGCCGCGCATGACCAACACCTACATGCTGGCCGGGAAGAGCGATCCCGCGGAGATCCTCGCCTCGGTGAAGAACGGCATCTATGCCGCCAATTTCGGCGGCGGCCAGGTCGACATCACCTCGGGCAAATACGTCTTCCAGTGCACCGAGGCCTACAAGATCGAGAACGGCAAGCTGGGGGCGCCGCTGAAGGGCGCGATGCTGATCGGCAACGGGCCGACCGACCTCAACCGCATCACCATGATCGGCAACGATCTCGCGCTCGACACCGGCATCGGCACTTGCGGCAAGAACGGCCAGGGTGTGCCCGTCGGGGTTGGCCAGCCGACGCTGCGCATGGAGCGGATCACCGTAGGAGGAACCGGCTAGTGAGCAACGACGAAGTGGCGGTCAGCAAACCCACAAGCTGGCGTTCGCAAGCAGCTCAACTCGCGGCGATCGTCGCTGTCGTGTTCCTCGCCAAGGGCGCGATCGCCGAGCCGTTCTACGTGCCGTCGGGCTCGATGGAGCCGACGCTTTTGATCGGCGATGCGCTGGTCGCGTCGAAATACCCTTATGGTTACGGGACGGCCTCGCTGCCGATCCAGATCACGCTGCCGGAGTCGAGCGGCCGGCTGTTCGGCGAGCCCCCGCAGCGCGGCGACGTCGTGGTGTTTCGCTGGCCCGGCGACCGCTCGCAGGCCTGGGTCAAGCGCGTGGTCGGCCTGCCCGGCGACCGCATCCAGATGCGGCAGGGCCAGCTCTTCATCAACGACCACCCCGCGACGTTGAAGCCCGACGGCAGCGGCGAAGCCGAGGACGACCGCGGCCACACCGAGACCGCCTATCGCTATGTCGAGACACTGCCGAACGGCGTCAGCCACGCGATCTTCAAGATGCGCGACAACGGCCGCCTCGACAACACGCCTGAGGTCACCGTGCCGGCGGGAGAGCTGTTCGTGCTCGGCGACAACAGGGACAATTCCGCCGACAGCCGCGTCTCCGTGCGCGACGGCGGCGTCGGACTGCTGCCGGTCAACAACCTGATCGGCCGCGCCGACGCAGTGGTCGGCTCATGGGACATGGGCATCCGCAGCCAGCCGGTCTGGACCTGGCCGTCAGGCTTTCGGTTCGCGCGGTTCTTTACCTCGGTGCACTAGCTAGTAGACCCTCATGGTGAGGAGGCGCCAACGGGTCCGCGCGAAGCGCGGCCCGATGACAGGCTCCGCGCCGTCTCGAACCCATGAGGCCCGCGGCCCATCCCTCGAGGCGCCGCTTCGCGACTGCTCCGGATGAGGGAATGAATGTGGGGCACCAAATGACCTTCGACGACGTCAGGAAAATCGCGCTGGCGTGGCCGGAGGTCGAGGATGGCACCTCCTACGGCACGCCGGCATTGAAAGTGCGCAAGAAGATGCTGGTGCGCCTGAAGGAAGACGGCGACAGCCTGGTCATGCCCGGCGTGCCGCAGGACGAGTGCGACATGCTCGTCGAGAGCCGGCCGAAGGTGTTCTACTTCACCGATCATTATCGCGACTATCCGATCGTGCTGATCCGACTGTCGAAGGCGAGCCGCAGCATCGTCGAGCCGCTGTTGCGCCGCCACTGGCGCGCGCTGGCATCGAAGGCTGCGCTGAAAGCTAACGATGCTAATTCGTAGGGTGGGCAAAGCGCAGCGTGCCCACCACCAGCACTCCGCTCGGGGTGGTGGGCACGCTTCGCTTTGCCCACCCTACGGGACCTCATGACCCGAGACGAATTCGTCGCCACAGCGCTGCGCAATCCCGCCAATGCCATCATCGCCGATGAGCTGCTGCGGCTGGCACTGCCCGACGCGTGGCTCGTGGCGGGCTGCCTGGCGCAGACGGTCTGGAACGTCAGGACTCATCGTGCGGCCGACTACGGCATCAGCGACTACGACATTTTCTATTTCGATCGCGATACATCCTGGCAAGCCGAGGACCGGATCATCAAACGCGTGCATGATGCGGTTCGCCACCTCGGCGTCGCCGTCGAAGTGCGCAACCAGGCGCGCGTCCATCTCTGGTATCCCGAAAAGCACGGCCTGCCCTACCCGTCATTGACACGCTCGACCGATGGCATCGACCGGTTTCTTACGAAAAACACCCAGATCGGAATCCGCCGCACGGCGGAAGGCTACGATGTCTATGCGCCCGACGGCTTCGATGACGTCGCCGACATGATCGTGCGGCCGAACCCGGGAGCGAATTTTTCTGCAGCGAATTACCAGAAGAAAGCGGCGAGGTGGAAGGCGCTGTGGCCGGAGATCAGGGTATTGCCGGGTTGCTGATGCCTCCCGTCATTGCGAGGAGCGACAGCGACGAAGCAATCCATGCCTCAGCACGCGGAGACATGGATTGCTTCGCGGAGCCTGTCATCGGGCGCGCCTTCGCGCGACCCGTTGGCTCGCAATGACGGCGGGGGGTCGCGCTCGCCTGTTACCGCACCACGCCGGAGGTGAATCCGGCCTTGCGTCGCGGCGGCTTGATGTCCTTCTTCAGGAAACAATGCGGCTCGCGCCCGGCATAGCCGGGGCGCGCAAAGGTCCAGGCCCGGCATTTGTTGTCGGCGGCGCAAGCGGCCTTGCAGATCTCGTCGCCCTCGCCTGCCTTCAATTCGAAATTCTTGTAGTCGCCGCCGAGACGATCGATCGAGGTCTCGACCGTGCCATTGCGGGGCTCGACGACGCCGGCGCCGCGCACGCCGGTGACGCAGCAATTATTCTGGACGCGCGACGGCACCGAATTCTTGAGCCAGCACACCGCGCCGGTGGTGATGTCGGTCGGATAGTTGAAGCTCCAGGCGCGGCAGCGGCGGTCGCGCTCGCAGACCAGCGCGCAATCCGCGGGATCGCCCGAGGCAACGGGCGAACTCAGGTAATCGCCGCCGGGGCGATCGAAGTTGACCTGCGCCTGCGCCGGCCGCGACGTCGCTACGACCGCCAACAAGGCGAACGTCACCACACTCGCCCAGAAGAGGCGGCCAATTCTCATATCCTACGCTTTCGACTGTCCCCCCGCGCTCACCGCGGGTGGTCATTTGAGCGCCGCCAACCTGTACGCTGGATGAACGGCTCAAAAATGCGGCAAGCTGGCACACCAGGCGTGTGACCGCCGGCCGGCGTGTGGCCTAAACGCCACGCACGCGAAGAAGATGCATCAAAACAAGCGGATAGGATACGATGACGCTAATTCAGTACCGAAGCTCTAGATTCTTGGTTTGACGCGTTTTCTGCGCAGATAAGTCTACGCAATCTGCGTAAACTTGATTGCTATGCGAACCGATATCCACTTCGCTCGAAAACGCTTTAGAACGCGTATTCGTCATAGGCCGGCTCGACGGAGCCGTTCCAGGCGCCGTTGAACTTGTCCAGCAGCTCTTCCGCCGGCGTCCGGCCACAATCGATGATCCGCTCCAGCGGCTCGAGATAGCGGCTCTCGTCGCGGCCGATCTGGTCGATGCGGTTCCGCCGCCGCAGACCCACATGCGACAGTTTGAGACACTCTTTCGCGATCTCGAACAGATAGCGGTCCTTGATCCGCGCCTTGAAGCCGAAGCGCGGCACGTCGTCGCGCAGCGCCTGCCGCTCCCGCGCGGTCCAGTTCCGCACCAGATCCCAGGCCGCATCCAGCGTGTCGTTGTCATAGAGCAGCCCGACCCAGAATGCCGGTAATGCCGGCAGCCGTCCCCAAGGCGCGCCATCGGCGCCGCGCATTTCCAGATAGCGCTTGAGCCGCACCTCCGGAAAGATCGTCGAGAGGTGATTGGCCCAATCCGACAGGGTTGGACGCTCGCCGGGCAACGCAGGATTCTTGCCCTCGAAGAAATCGCGGAACGAGGTGCCGGAGACGTCAAGATAGTCGTCGCCGCGCTTGACGAAATACATCGGTACATCGAGGGCATAATCGACCCAGCGCTCGAACCCCATGCCGTCCTCGAACGCCCATGGCAGCATGCCGGAGCGCCCATTGTCGGTGTCGCGCCAGATCTCGGACCGGAACGACAGGAAGCCGTTGGGCTTGCCTTCCGTGAACGGCGAGTTGGCGAACAGTGCGGTCGCGATCGGCTGCAAGGCGAGCGACACGCGCAGCTTCTTCACCATGTCCGCTTCGGAGGAGAAGTCGAGATTGGTCTGCACCGTGCAGGTGCGGTACATCATGTCGATGCCGTATTTGCCGACCTTCGGCATGTAGCCGGTCATGATCTTGTACCGGCCCTTGGGCATCACCGGGATCTCTGCCCGCGACCAGGACGGCGTCATGCCGAGGCCGAGAAAGCCGATGCCAAGCGGGGTTGCGATCTCGCGGACCTGCGCGAGATGCGCCATCAGCTCGCTCTGGGTCTGATGCACGGTCTCGACCGGCGCGCCCGACAATTCGAACTGGCCGCCCGGCTCGAGCGAGATCGCGCCTCCCCCGGTGACGTCGTAGAGGCCGATGATGTTGCCGTTCTCCATGATCGGCTCCCAGCCGAGCAGGAGCTTCATGCCGTCGAGCAAGGCGCCGATGCCGCGCGCGCCTTCATACGGCACGGGCTGATGGTCCTGCAGCGTGAACGGCGTCTTCTCATGCTCGGTCCCGATCCGGAAATCGGACGGATCCTTCACGCCCGCCTCGATCCACGCGACCAGTTCGTCGCGCGATTGGAGTGGCGTCATATCGATCTGGTCACGCGCCATACGAATTCCGATACTGAAGCGCTTCGATCGAATGCGCGCGGTGGCAGGGGCATCCGCGAACCAGGCGGCCCGCGGATGCTGGTGGCAACAATGATATCATCGGGCTGTCACGCCGTCTCTTATCGCAGGCGGCTTGGCGTCGCTGCAGGAACATCCCAGCCGGTCCAGGAGCGCGCAGAGCTTGACCGCGTCGGTATCAGACAGTTTCGACCCGACATGCTTCTCGATCGCCGCCGAATAGGCGCCCCACATCCGCTTCTGCAATTCACGTCCCGCCTCGGTAATCTCGACGAACTGGCCGCGCTTGTCGACCTTGCATTCGCGACGGGCCGCCAGCCCCTCGTCCACCAGGCGGTCGATCAGCCGCGACGTTGAATATTGCGGCAGCAGCATCTGACGCTCCAACTCCACCGGCCGCAACTCCCCCGACGGCGCGCGCGACAGCTCGAGCAGGGCATCGTACCAGGCGAGCGGCGGAAAACCGGCCTTCTTCAGGTCCTGCTCGACGGCGTCGAGCACCCGGCTCTGCACCCGCATCAGGCGGATCCAGGCGGCGGTCGCCTCGGTCGATGGTTTGCGTTTCATGGCCTAGTCCGTCATCGTCAGCACGAAGTGTACCGTACTCAATGCACCTGCATCAATCTTGACTAATCATGCATGTGCATTTAGTCGGTCCGACGCCCAAGGCCAACAGGAAAAAGGCCAACAAGAATTCGAGAGGAGATCTCCGATGAAATTATACTATTCGCCCGGCGCCTGCTCGCTTTCGCCCCATATCGCGCTCCTGGAGGCCGGCCTGCCCTACGATCTGGTCAAAGTCGATGTACGCGCCAAGAAACTGGAAAATGGCGACGATTTCCTGCAAATAAACCCCAAGGGCCAGGTGCCGGCACTGGCGCTCGATTCCGGCGAACTGGTCACCGAAGGCCCCGTGATCGTACAGATGATCGCCGACCGTGCCGCGGGCAAGAACCTGGCGCCGGCCCACGGCAGCGCCGAGCGCTACAAGCTCCTCGAGTGGCTCAACTTCATCACCACCGAGCTGCACAAGAATTTCAGCCCGCTGTTCGCGCCGGTCCTGTCCGATGACACCAAGGCGTTCTTCAAGGACCGCCTGATGGGCAAATTCAAATATATCGACGGCCAGCTTGCCGGGCGCGACTACCTCCTCGGCAGCCAGTTCACCGTCGCCGACGGCTATCTGTTCACGATGCTGGCCTGGGCCGACCGGATGAAGTTCGACCTGTCGGGCCTGCCCAATCTCACCGCCTACAAGGCCCGCGTCGCCGCTAGGCCGAAAGTGCAGGAAGCGCTGACCAAGGAAGGGCTGCTGAAGGCGGCGTAGGGTCTTTCCTCACCAAATGGCAAAGGGGCCGGATAGGCAACCCGGCCCTCTTGTAGTTGTGTAGCCCGGATGGAGCGAAGCGCAATCCGGGGACTTTCGAGCGACGGTTAAGTGAAGTGCACCCTTATCGTGAGACACGATAATCAGGGACAGGTGCCCGCCGCTTGAGGCGGCAGGGCGGG
>NZ_JAQMIL010000102.1:0-27542 GCF_029990105.1 Bradyrhizobium sp. Arg237L
CCAGCGATTGCGAACGCAAAAAGCACCGGCAAAAAGGAACGTCGGTCTATTAAGGTGAGACACCTGCCGACAGCATGTGTGCTGCCAATACTAAACAGGGATTTCGGCACGTCCCGTTGGCAGCTCGCGGAGTATTCCAGTGTCCGTCTAATCAGCGTACAACATCGGCCGGGTTGTCGGAAGGGTACAGGACTGCCGCGCCGTCGCAATCTTGGAGCCGGTGACCTATGAGCCACGAACACGTCCGCACACTTGGGCGGGATAGTGAACCGTATGCCGCCATTCAGCCTCGCCGAAGTGGCGCGCTATGTGTGTTAGGTACCGCGCCCCACAGCCTGTTGATACGAGCTTCGAAGACCGCGACAGCCGCTTTTGGCCCAAGCAGCGGTTGCAGGATGTCCGCTATGCCGCCGCTGCCAGGGGATAAGCAGACATCCGGCGAATCGGCCAAAAATGACGCGAGTGACCCAACTCGGACGTGATTACCCCAGAATAAGACCTATCTTGTTCCGGTTATTCGGGAAAGGTGATATTCTTCTCGTCTCCATCAACGGCACGGAGTGGGTCCATGAAACGGTTTCCCCTCGCAGTGGTCGTTGGCCTGGTTGCCGCGACCGTTTCGCAACCTGCTGCCTCACAATCTGCTGAACAACGACTGGGCAAAGTGCATTTTGCCACGTCCTGCAACCCGGAGGCCCAGGAGTTGTTCGATCTCGGCATGCTGTATCAGCACTCGTTCTGGTACAGCGCATCGAGACGCACCTTCGAGGAGGCCCTCAAGGAAGACCCGCAATGCGCCATCGCCTACTGGGGGATTGCGCTCAGCTATCTCTATAACCCGCATGCGCCGCCGCCGCCGGACAGTCTTCCTCTTGGTCTCGAAGCCGTGAAAGAAGGCCAGACGCTCGGCGCCAAGACGCAGCGCGAACGGGATTACATCGATGCGATCGCCGCGATGTACGTCGATTATGACAAGGTCGACCATCGCACACGGGTACAGAGGTATCTTGCGGCGGAAGAGCAGGTCGCGACACGCTATGCGTACGATGACGAGGCGCAGATCGCGTACGCGATCACGCTCAACGTCGCAGCGTCCCCGACCGACAAGACATATGCCAACCAGCTAAAAGGTGCGGCGTTGCTGGAGCCGATCTTCAAGCGCCAGCCCGAGCACCCGGGCGTCGCCCACTATCTTATCCACCTCTACGACTATCCGGCACTCGCGGAAAAAGGCCTCGATGCGGCAAGGCGCTATGCAAAGATCGCGGCTCACGCGCCGCACGCCCAGCACATGCCATCGCATATCTTTACCCGCGTCGGCCATTGGAAGGAGTCGATTGCCTCGAACCAGGAATCCGCGCGCATCGCCAAGGAGGACGGCGAACAGCACGACCAAGCGCACGCGATGGACTATCTGGTCTATGCCTATCTCCAGTTGGCCGAGGACAAGGAAGCGCGCGCGGTGGTCGACGAACTCGCTAAGCTTGAGTTCAAGCTCGAGCGCTTCCCCGGCCCTTACGCGGTCGCGGCGAGCCAGGCTCGCTATGCGTTCGAACGCGGCGACTGGAAGGCGGCGGCCGCGCTCCAGCTGCGGCCGACCAAATATCCCTATGTAGATGCGATTACTTATTTTGCGCGGGCGGTCGGCGCCGCGCGGTCCGATAACACGGCTGCCGCCAAGGCCGACATCGCCAAGCTCGTCGAGTTGCGCGACAAACTGAATGAGGCAAAGGATGCCTACTGGTCCAACATCGTCGACATCCAGCGGCAGGTCGCGGGCGCCTGGGTGCTGTACGCCGAAGGCCGGTACGACGAGGCGCTCAATGCGATGGGTGCCGCTGCGGACGCGGAAGACAGGACCGAGAAACATCCCGTCACTCCGGGGCCGCTGGCGCCGGCGCGCGAGCTCTATGGCGCAATGTTGCTCGACCGCGGCATGGCCAAGGAAGCGCTTGCCGCCTATGAGGCCGTGCTCAAGAAGGAGCCTAATCGGCTCGTGACGTATATCGGGGTGAGCAAAAGCGCCAAGGCGTCCGGGGATCAAGCAAAGGTCCGAGAATGTGCGGTGCAGATTGCTCGGCTCACCGCTGATGCCGATGTATCGCGACCCGAGCTGATAGAAATGCGAGAGACAACCGGAAGCAAACTCTGATGCTGCGCAGGATGTGGCGCGATGGTGGGGCGGCCATGCTCGGCGCCGTTGCACTGTGTCTTTGCGACGTGCCGAAGCTCGGAGCCATGGAGTTCCTTGGTCAGGCCGGTGTGCTGGGCGAATGGGAGCTGACCGGCAATCTCATCGAAAGCGGGTCGGGCCCTCGCAAGGAATTTTCCGGCCCGCTGAAGATGAAGCACGTGGGGATCTGCACTCAGGACGGACCAGAGGAACGAGCCGGAGAGATACGGCTGCAACTCGCTGGCCCGGATGCGCAGGTGACAGCCGAGATGGTGTTGGACGGCGCTCGCTGTTCGTATACCGCCCGCAAAACGCGCGCTTACGAGGGGACGTTGTCGTGCACCGGTCGGGCATCTGTTCCGTTGCTTGTGTGGCTCAAGTAAGCCCTTGCCATCATTCTGTGTAGGGCAGTTGCAGACCGAAGGCAGTCGACAAGGTATCGCGGGGACTAGCCTGTATCCCCGACCTAATCGCTAGAATTTTGGATCGTGCTTAGTTAGTGGCGGGACACCTTCGACCGTTTCCGTGCGCAGCGCCATTGGAGCCAGGAAAATCGCGTTGCTCCACTTATCCAGGAAGCTCTGCTGCGTGCCGTTGTAAAACTCCGCCGCGCCCGGATGAACCGGAAGGTATGCGCCGGCATCGGTATCGGGCGCCTTGACCTGCGGGCGACAAACAGCGCTACGGCTTCTGCCAGGACCACGACTGCTTGCGCATGCGACAGGTCGCTGATATCTCCACGAACAATTGCAAGGTCGGACTTGCCTGTCGAAAACGGGCTCGCGGATTCAATTGCGCCGGCGGTTTGAACAACCTAGAGCCGGACCGGCGCATTGATCACGACAAGCCGGCTCGCAAGCGCGGATACAATTCTTGGGGCTTCCCCATCCAATGACCCGACCGCGATCGATAGCGTCACCGGCCGGACGTACCAGCGGTACGCCAACAGGCTTGCGCCCGTGGCGAGGACGACCAGCACCGCGACCACGGCGATGCGGAACCAGATCGGCAGCTGGCCCTGCCTATTCTCGACAAATCATCCATGGCGCCGCATTGGCTCCCGATCCCAGCAGCAGCATCTTGCAATATCCCGGATATCGATGTCCCAGGTCAGCTGCTCGAAAATTGATAAATCTTCTAGAGGGATTCGAAAAAGACGTAGTTCTGCCAGCTCCGCATGCGCAGAAGGATCTTTCGCAGCAACGACAGCTCGTGAAAGTGATCGGTGTAGATGGCGGCTTCGCCGGCCGAACCAAGCGGGACCTGGTAACCCGACATGTCTTCCACGACGTCGAGGACGGCCAGAGCCCGGTCTCCGGGCAGCGGCCCCCCGACATTCACTAGCGTGCCCGTGGTTTGAAGCTGGCCGCCTGCAATCGCATCGATCACGAGGCGAACCTTGGCCTTGAATACGCGGCCCGGTATGCCCTTGAACAGGACTTCGGCCTCATCGCCGCCACGAACGCGCTGAAGGGCGTTCTGCTGGAACGCGGCTGCCAAAGCGCGGTCTCTTTGGCTGTCGTTGACAAAAATCATGGCTGGACGGAAGGGCGCCGGAACCACATACACGCCCGGCCGCAGTGCGAGCTCGGTGACAAAGCCGCCTGTAGGGGCTCGAACAGTGGTCTGGTCGAGATCGAATTGAGCATCGGCAAGTTCGTTGCGTAAACGTACAACGGCCGTGTGTTCGCCATCAACTGTCGCACCATAGGCCTGCCGGGCACGATCTTCTGCGGCAACAGCTTCGGCCACTATCTGTTTTGCCGCATCGAGATTGCGCGTTGCGGTGTCAAGGGTAGCCTGCGCGACGACGTTCTTCTGGAATAACTGCGCCTGTCGGTCGTAGTTTTCCTGCGCGAGCAGCAATTGAGCCTTGGTCTTTCCGGTCGTCGCCGAGGCTTGATCAACTGACGCCTTGAGCTGGGCGACGTTCGCCTCAGCGTCAGCCAATCCCGCCCGCTTTTCCTCGACGATATATTCGTAAGGCTTGGGATCGATCTTGAACAGAACTTCGCCGGGTTCGAGATGTTGGTTGGTACGGTCCTCGACCGGCACTTCGATCACACGACCTCGGACGCCGGGCAATATCGGCGTGACCGTGAAGTATATGCGCGCATTGGTGGAAAACGGGTGATTGTAGGCCATCGTGATGAACAGCAACGAAAGCCCGAAGATGCCACCGAGCGCTGCGGTCGCAAGCGTCCACTGATTGACCGGGATTCTGAAAAGCTTGAACGTGACATAGCAGATCGCCACGTAGGTCAAGGTGAGCAGGATTTCCATCGATGGCCTCCGATTGCCGGAGAGTGCATCAGCTATCGCTGGCGCCTCGGTTTCCAGCAAGTGTCGCTTTTGCTGCAGGAACGTGTTCCTGCTCGGCAGCTGAATCCATTGACTCCGGCAAATCTGTTTTTGGCCGAGCCTGCCCTTCAAACCGAGTCGACCGATCTTTGATTCCGACTTTGGCCTCCACCTCCGCCAGTCGATGCTTCAGATCTTCCAGTTCGCTCACGGCCTCTGATGGCGTCGTCGGCTCGCCCGGCTTGTGACCAAAGCCCCAGCCGCGTTCCGGCTGATACATCATCGCCCATATCCAGAGAAACGGCCACAGCAGGTGCAGCAGGAACAGGCTGATCCACCCCGCAGCATGAATCGCGTCCTCGTGCGGGTGATGGCGCGCCTTGGCGATCCTGGCTGGGATGTCGTGGATCGCGATGATGCCGTAGACCAGCACGATCACCACGAAGAACAGCAAACCAAGCGCGAAGTAATTGAGGAATGGATCTTCCATGCACGGTGCCCGTCAGTTTGGGCATGACGCGTCACGCGGACAGGCGGAGCAGTCGTGCCGCTCGCCCAGCTTGCGCGCCATTCCCAGACGCCGTTTGATTTAGATCAAGCCTTTTGGCGTTGCGGTCACTGCACTGAATGGTTCACGTGCTGATCCCTCCGTTGAGCCATTGTGCACCGTCATTTCGGACCCGGACTGGCCTATCTGATGACGACAGCTTCGGTATTCATGATTACGACGTCGACGATTGCCCTCCACACTCGCTTGACGCCTCGTTGGCCCGCAATCGGAGGATACGTCATAGCGCTCGTGCTCCTGGCTGGAAGCTACTAGATCTGAAATCGACCCGTCGGTTTTCGCCCCTGTATTATCGGGTGACTGCCAGCGCATCTGATGCTGCCCCTTGTACCTATGAAGGAGAGCCGGAGAAACGGTGATGTTCAAACAAATTCTGGTTGGCACTGCTACGAGTGCCTGTAACATTACGATTCACGCATTGATCATGGTCACATTGGTCCAGGCCGCGAGAAAGACAAGCACGATGTTTGCCTCGCGACCGTCGTTGCGCTTGATCGCTGTCATGATCGGGACCGTTTCGATTTTGATGGCCTCCCACGCTTCCGAGGTCATCGTCTGGTCGTTGGTCTACGCGATTATCGATGCTGCGCCAGCTGGTACCGATCTCACCTACTTCGCATTTGTGAACTACACGACGCTCGGATATGGTGACGTAGTACCAGTTGAGCGTTGGGGGCTCGTTGGGCCGCTTACAGCGATGAACGGCGTACTGCTGTTCGGTTGGTCAACGGCCGTTATTTTCGAAATTATGCGCCGGGCGATGCATCGCGATTTTGAGGTGTGACGGCCCGATGATTGTTTCCCGCCTACGACGCGCAAATGGATGATGTAAATTAGCCTCTCAAGACGAGCGGGCTGCGGCGCGCTCCGAGCCAAACTAGGTTTGTTCGCTCGCCACGATCCTGCCTTTTCGCACCGCAGTCCTGAGCGCGGCATGATCCCGCTCAGCCTGATCCGCATAGGCCAACGCAAATTTCCCCATAGCTGCATCGAACGTGTCGTTTGAAGAACCGAGATACCCACTGATGGTTGCGGAGATCTCACTGGCCTTTGCGTGGGCGCGGGCGAGCACCCAGCCGCAAGCCTGCGCGTAGACGTCAAGCATTTCAGCGTTGAAAGTCTCCAGCAGAGGCTTGATCTTGGCGTCGTGCAGCTGCCGCACATAGAAGTGGCGGCCATTGGGGGCAGTCGTCCATCCGAGGAAAATATCCGAAGCGGGCTGCATCAAGCGCTGCCCCATCACGACGCGCTGCCCATGATGGTCGTAAATGCTTTTCCCCGCGTAAAGCTCAAGAACCGACTTCACCGCCTCTTTGAATTGCAGAAACAGGGGCTCATTCCCCTTGGACATCAGCAATGCGATCCAGCACCTCCGTCCGACGCTACCGACGCCGACGACCTTGATCGCAACATCCACGAGCCGGTACCGATCGAGAAGGGTGCGCCGATCGTCGGGCAGCGATTCTCGGTAGTTCCGAAAAAGCTCGTCAAGTATTGTTGTAGCGCCGGCCGTACTGGTGATCTCTGGATGGAAAATCAACGGCGGCTGGTCAGTGATGCGTGTCCGACCGCCGACTGAGCCCGCCAGCTTCGGAAGATCAAATTCGGAACCACTGTGAGTGGCGGTTTTTTCGATGCGCTTCTTGACGCGTTTCTGCAAGGCCTTTGGCAACGACTCGATGAAGTCGGCGGCACTGGTTTCCTCATACCAAATTCGGAGCGGGTCCATCCTGGAAAACTTATGCATGTGTTCGCGGTACATCCGCGCGCAATTGACGGCGCAGTCGCGGCCTTGGGCATCGGATAATCCGTTCGATCTGGCAGCGAGGGTGATCGACGCGACCATTCGCTTGACGTCCCACTCCCATGGTCCAGGCAAAGTCTCATCGAAATCGTTGATGTCAAAGATGATGCTTCGTTCGGGCGTGGCAAATCCGCCGAAATTGAGAAGGTGACAATCACCGCACGCCTGCACATTCAATCCGGTAACTGGCGTTCGCGCCAGGTCGGAAGCCATGATGCCGGCCGACCCGCGATAGAACGCAAAAGGGGATTGCAGCATTCGGCCATATCGGATCGGAACAAGCTTCTTCATCCGGCCAATGTCCGACTTTTGCAGAAGGTCGATCGGGTCTGGCCGTCCCTTGACACCATTCCAGCGCCCGTGCTGCTCGCGCGGGATCTTCTCACGCAGCGCTTTGCCCGCCGCTATCCACTCGTCGGGCGAGAGGACACGCACAGCAGGCGAGGCACCAAGTGAAGGCGTGGGTTCGGCGATGTGTCTTGCGCGTTCCATGTCGAGATGACTGCGGTTTCGTTCAACGGGTCTCTAAAGGTCCTTAGCTTCGCTGCAGACTCATGCGCGGCGCGAACGCGGCGAGCCTAAGGGCACGCTAGGCAACGCCGCGTTGCTGTTGCCAGGCACGCACGCCATCTGTGGTCCGTTCATAAAAATTGCCTGGTCCCACAATCGCCTCGATCCCGGCACGTTTCATATCGTCTCGAACGGCGTCGCGCACACGGACAAAAGCAACACTGATGCCCATGTTCTGGAGCTCTTTGATGAGACCAAGCAATTCATCTCCTGCACTAACGTCGCTGAAATTGACCGCAGCGCAATCCAGAAGCACGCGCGTCACATCTGACCGTGCGGCCAGTGAAGCTCTTAAAGCCGTGCTCATGTGGCCGATGCTGGCGAAGAAGAGGTCGCCGCCCATTCGCCAGATCAGTAGCCCCGGAAATCTAACAGTCTCGGGATGGCGCTGCACACTGCGATAGGCCTCGGTGCCCGGAAGTTGTCCGAGCTCCGTCCCCCTTGGATGGCTGGCAAGATAGATCAAGGTCAGCAACGACAGCACGACGCCGAGGGCGATGCCCTGGAGCACCCCTAACGTCAGCTCGCCGGCTATGACAATCAGAGTGTTGGCAAACGACCAGCGGCTGCGCTCGAACAGCTCGCGCAAGTAGCTCGGCTTCGTGAGATGCAGCATGGCTGCAATGACGATGGCGGCGAGCGCCGGCTGCGGCATATTTCGGAAAAGAGGCGTCAGAAGAATCAGCGTGAAGAAGCAGAAGACCGCCGCGATAAGGTTGGCGATTTGGCTGCGTGCGCCTGCGGCCGTGGCCACCGAAGTCTTCGACAGACTGCCCACAACGAGAAATCCGCCGAAAAGCCCGCTCAGGATGTTTGCCGGCCCGTGCGCAATCAACTCCTGGTTTGGATCAATCTTGCCGCCGCTTTGCAGAGCAGCAGCTTTGGCCGCGCCGAGTGCCTCTGCGTAACCGACCAGCACGATTGCGAGTGCGCCTGGCGCAAGTTCGCTCAATGTGGAGATTTCCAAATTCGGTAGCGTCAGGTGGGGCAAGCCAGATGGAAGATGGCCGGCCACGTGCACGCCTGTCGCCTCTCCTCCGAGCAGCCCTATTACGATCGTTGCCGTGGCCATGACAACGAGCGCCGCCGGTATGGCAGGCGCCAGATGGCGAAGCAACAGCATGGCAGAGAGGGAGAGCAAGCCGGTGAGGACCGGCGCGAGCGAAACCTCCGGAAGATGCTGAAAGACATGCCAAAGCTTTGTGAAAAAATTACCTGAGGCGCCGCTGATACCAAGCAGATGCGGCACCTGGCCGATGATGGTGACGTAGACCAGACCTTCAATGAAGCCGCGCATCACGGGTGTTGGGATGAAGCTGGCTACCCACCCCATACGCATGACTCCAAAAGAAAAGAAGAAGAGGCCTATCAGTACAGCGAGAGTGGAGGTCAACGAATTGAACTCCGCAGTTCCCTGGGTCGCGATGGCGCCAACCGTGATCGCTGAGATCAGACCTGTCGCGGTGTCCGGACCGACGACGAGTTGCCGCGACGTGCCGAGCAGAGCGTAGGCGAGTAACGCCGGCACGATTGTGTAGAGGCCCATGATCGGCGGCACGCCGACGATGCCGGCGTAAGCCATGCCCTCGGGCACCATGACAGCCCAGAGTGCGAGGCCGGCAAGAAGGTCAGGCAGCAGCCAATCGCGGCGATAGCCCGGAATCCAGTCCAGGATCGGCAGGAATCTGTGAGTCACGGACGCGGCGTCGGGGTTGGCCATTGTCCCACCTCCCGCGTATGAGCCAGCTCATTACAGTTCGTCCGGAAACCGGAGGCTTGATCGAGATCAACACGAGCTTCTGTTTTGAGGCGGACGCAACCGTCGCAACGATGGCAAAACAGGTCAGGATAGCTGAGTAGGTGGCATCCTTCAGGTCCCGGGACCGTTGATCCAGATCAATGTCGAGATGTCGTAAGCCCACAAATTGCTGGGTTGCGGGCAGGAACAGATCCGAAGGAGGATCGGCCATGACTGCAGAAATTCAATCAGGACTGATTTCGCGTCGAACAGCATTTTCGCTCATAAGCGCCGCGTTAGCCGTGGCGCTGCCAGCCACAGTCTTCGCCGTCTCAGAGGCCGAGGCTCAGACCGCAGGGATGGAACGCCGCGAAGACCGGCGCGCAAACCGCCAGGATCGGCGCGAAGACCGGCGAGCAAATCGCCAAGACCGGCGCGATGCAAGGAGGGGCGTGACCACGGGCACCGCAAAATAGTCATTCTGCCCCGCAGGTCCGTGCGCAAAATGAGCGGACATCGCGGTGGTGGCAGGCCACGTCATGCCATGATGAAGCTGTAGCGCACTACCCGCGATGCCAGCTTGCCTTCGGACTTCGGCAACCGGCTTTGTGCTGCCATCGCATCGGCTCGAAGACGGATGACGTCCGCGTTGGCCGCTCGACGATGGTCCCGGCCAGGACGCGCTCGCCTTCCGGCGGGTCGCCACGCCGAGCATTGCATCTGGCGGCACGAAGCTTATCGATGTCGATCCGGGCAATACTCGACCACGGCCTCGGTCGCTTCGGCAATGCCGACGATCCAGCCGCCACGCCCGTCGACTGGCAAGGCAAGCAACGCGGACGCAGGCGGGCTTCCGTGACGGGTCACAATTTTCCGAGGCTCGTCCTATCTCGCCCTATTACGTCCTCCCCGGCCCGGCCCATGTGGGCAGTCAGGCTCCTCACGTGGGAGAGGGACGGATCGGGCTCGGCTTCTGCCTGGTTGTCATCCGCTTCACTACGGCTGACGTGATAAGCACCATGCCGGTGAGATAGACCGGTCGATTAGAAAATCCACCTCTCGAGAGGAGGAAAGACCATGCGTTGGATCTATCTCGCCGCGATCACGCTATTCGCGCTTGCGACGTTGATTTTCGCCATACAGAACTTCGATGTCGTCACCATGTCCTTCCTGAGTTTCAAGGTCCGCGCGCCGCTCGCGGTGTTGACGATTGTCGTCTACCTCCTCGGTACGGCAACCGGCGGCAGTCTGCTTGCATTACTGCGCCGATCTTATGAGCGGTCGACACGAGGCACCATGGGTTCGTCCTGAAACTAGAGTGCGGAGGTAGATCCGCGATCGGTTGCAGGCATCTGGCCGCCACGGACGGGGAGCCGGCCAATTCTGCGATAGAATTTTTAGAAGAGCCCTTCCGGTGGAACTCCCCGTCTAGCAGCCGGGAATATTCGAGTGGGCCTTAAACCAAGGCAGACGCAGCTTGCTTGGTCGGTCCTTCCGGACGGCGTTTTGGCGCGGGCTGACAAGGTGGTCGGAATGACTTCCGCTGTTGGCCCTTTGCTGAGCACCGACGAGGACGTCGCAACGTCCGCTGTCGGAGCGAGATCGGACGCTACCGAGTTTGGACTTGATCTTCGCTTCCGACGGCAAGGCCGAACTGAGTGGTGTTCGATGCGCTGAGGCACGCGATCAGCGATTTCCGCAGTCTGTAGGTTTTTCTGCGCCATCTCCGCACGGTCGATCTGGGCGACAACAAAACGTGGCGCTACCTTGCGAAATTCCGCGGTGATCCCGCGCATGTCTGCTTTATCCGCCAAGCGGGCACCGTTGGTTTTATAAGGATCCGCGCTAGACCAGCTTCTCCGCACTTAACGTCGCTTCGATCTCGGCAAGGATCCGGGCCAGCCTGTCCGCCCATGCCTTCTGTCCGGCCTGATCGGTGATCAGGTCCTGGCGGATCTCGATTCCCGTGTTCATCAGGCCGCGCCTCTCGGCGTGAAAGGGGATGGTGTAGTCGGTCTCGTCGCTGACCGCATAGGGCTCGTTGTTGCCGACCACGAGGTCGCCTTCGCTGCGCAGACGCTTCAGCAGCAGCGGCGGCAGCACGGTGTCGCGATGATAGAGCGTGCCGATATGCCAGGGACGCGCGATCCCGGCATAAACAGGCGTGAAGCTGTGCATGGACACCAGCACCGTCGGCTTGCCCGCGTGCAGCCGCTGGTCGATGATCTCGCCGATCCGCCGGTGATAGGGATCGAAGATCGCCTGCCGCCGCGCCTGTGCGGCTTCGCGCGTCAATCCTTCATTGCCGGGAATCGTGGTGGCCTCGCTGATCAGGGGAATCGAGGCTGCGACATGCGGGGGGCGGTTGCAGTCGATCACGAGCCGCGAGTAGCGCTGCGCGACCAGATGCGCGCCGAGCTGCGTCGCAAGCTGCTCGGCGACTTCGGCGATCCCGATGTCCCAGGCAATGTGCCGCGTCAGCTCGTTTTCGGAGAGGCCGAGATCGCCGAGCGCGCGCGGGATCAGCCGCCCATAATGGTCGCAGGTCAATAGGAACGGCGAGCGGCCATCGGCATTATGTTCGTGGACCGGCGGGGTGTTTTCGTCCGTGAGCAGGAACGTCGCGCCGGTCGTGGTGTCCAAGATTTTATCCTCAACTTTGCCTATCGAAGCGGCACGCCGATCTTAAAAATGAGCAGCGCCCACTATAGATTAGACCGCGGAAAGTCACGATGATTGCTGGACGATGCCGTTACTCAAGATTCATCACAAGACCGTATATCGCTACACCCATCCAGTGGCGTTCGGCGAGCACCGCATCATGCTGAGCCCGCGCGACAGCCATGACCTGCGCGTGGTCGAGAGCGATCTGAGAATCGAGCCGCAGCCGATGTCGCTACGCTGGATCCACGATGTGTTCGGCAACAGTGTGGCGATCGCGGCTTTCGACGAGCGGGCGGACACGCTGTCGTTCGTCTCGACCGCCACCGTCGACCATAATCCGGCCGAAGAATTCGCGCTGACGCCGGACGATCCCGCTTATTTCTATCCATTCCTCTATGACGAGGACGAATTTCCGGATTTGCTGCAATATGTCAGGCCGCAATATGCCGATCCGGACGGCGAGATTTCGGCCTGGGCGCGGCAGTTCCTCGATGCCGAAGCGCCGACGCCGACGTTCAAGATCCTGAGCGGAATGACCCATGGCATCCGTGAAAGTCTTGATTATCGCAAGCGCCATGAGCAGGGCACGCAGCATCCGCTTCATACGCTGCAGACCGGCTCCGGCTCCTGCCGCGACTATGCGCTTTTCATGATCGAGGCGCTGCGGCGCCTCGGCATCGCCGCGCGGTTCGTGTCGGGCTATCTCTCGACGCCTTCGGACAGCTTCCATGTCGGCGGCGGCTCGACGCATGCCTGGGTCCAGGTCTATCTGCCGAGCGCAGGCTGGATCGAGTTCGATCCGACCAACGGCATCGTCGGCACGCGCGATTTGATCCGCGTCGCCGTCGCCCGTGATCCGCGCCAGGCGATCCCGCTGCACGGCGTCTATCTCGGCGCAGCGGAAGCGTTCGTGAACATGGAAGTTGCGATCACCGTCGAGCCGGTCGGCGAGGAGGAGAGGGACGTCGTGCCGGCATGACGGGTTCGCATCGCTAGAAGGATTGGAGCGAGGATGGAGATCAAGGTCGGCTTCGAGATTGCCTATGCGGCCGCGCAGTCGACGCCGATGGTGATGATGCTCTCGATCCATCCCTCGCGCTTCCAGGACATCGTCGGCACCGAGACCATCATAGCCGAGCCCAATGTCCCGATCGGCTTCTATCGCGACAGTTTCGGCAATGTCTGCGGCAGGCTGGTGGCGCCCGCCGGTGGCGTGACCTTGCGCGGCCACGCGCTGGTGCGCGACTCCGGCCTGCCCGATATCGTCAATCCGAGCGCGCAGCAGATTGCGATCGAGCAATTGCCGGACGAGATGCTGCTCTATCTGATGCCGAGCCGCTATTGCGAGACCGACAAGCTCACCGACATCGCCTGGTCGCTGTTCGGCAACACGCCGCCCGGCTGGGCGCGGGTGCAGGCGATCGTCGCCTTCGTGCACCATCACGTCACCTTCGGCTATCAGCACGCCCATCACATGAAGTCGGCGCATGATGTCTACGAGAGCCGCACCGGCGTCTGCCGCGACTTCGCCCATCTCGCGCTCACTTTCTGCCGTTGCATGGGCATCCCCGCGCGCTACTGCACCGGCTATATGGGCGACATCGGCGTGCCGCCCGACCCCGCGCCGATGGATTTCTCCGGCTGGTTCCAGGCCTATCTCTCCGGCGCGTGGTACACGTTCGACGCCCGCCACAACATGCCGCGCATCGGCCGCATCCTGATGGCGACCGGCCGCGACGCCGCCGACGTCGCGCTGACCACGAGCTTCGGCCGCATGACGCTGGCCAAATTCATCGTGATTAGCGAAGAGGTGGCGGCGGCTTAATCTCCGCTCGCAATGACATAGAAAGCCATGATCTCCGACCGTCTCTTCGTCTACGGCACCTTGATGCGCGGCTTCGACCATCCGATGGCGCGGCTGCTCTCGGGCAATGCCGATTTCATCAGTGAGGCGCGCTGCCAAGGCCGGCTCTACCGGGTGGCGCATTATCCCGCGCTCGAGCTCTCCGACGATCCCGCCGACATCGTGCACGGCGAATTGTTTCGCCTGCGTGTTCCGGACGAACTGTTACGCGAGTTCGACATGTATGAAGCCTGCGGCGAGGGTTTTCCGCAGCCGACCGAATATGTCCGCCAGATGCTGCCGCTCACATTGGCCGACGGCACCACGGCCGAAGCGTGGACCTATGTCTACAACTGGCCGGTCGCGCACCTGTCGCGCATCGCCTCGGGCCGGTTCCTGGAGCTGTAAGCCGCCTCACTCCTCCCGCTGCACGCGGATGTCGACCTCGCGCTCGACATAGCTCCATTCTTCGGTCGCGCGCAGCATCGCCACCAGTTCGTCGAACAGCGCCGTGTGCTCGGGCGCGAATTCGAACCAGGTGAGGAAATCGAAGGGCTCGCCGAGGTCGCGGCTGTGGAACAGTTGCCGTGCGATCGCGGGCAGATATTTCAGCGTGCCGGCGATGTGGTGCGACTTGTCCTCGAAGATCTCGCGCCGCTCTTCCGGCGTCAGATTCCACCACGCCACCGTCTTCCGGATCGGGATCAGCGCCGCGCAGCTCGCCTCGCGCCGGCCGAGCTCGGCCTGCTGCGCGTCGAGCTGTTCCTTCTCCGCGCGGTTCGTATAGCGCAGATAGCTGATGACGCCGGCGAGCCGCCAGGCCGTGGTCGACGGCAACAGCGGCAGCGCGATCGCCTCGCTCGCGATGATCGACAGCGCCGCCACGCGCGGCAATGTCTCGCCCTTCACCTTGGAGATCGAGGTGACGCGCCAGCCGCCGCTTTGTCCGCCTCTAAATGTCGTAAACATGCCACTATCCAACAGCGGAACCGGGCGCGGTGCAAGATGCCAGTACCGTCAAGGTGGCCAACAGCGCCCGGAGGGACCTGTGAATACCGGGCGAATCGCCACAATCCTGATACTCTGAGCCCGCGCTCACTATATCGGTGACCCCTTCACGCTGGCCCCAAATCCGCCCCATGCGCTTCACTCCGCAATTCCTCGACGAGCTGCGCGCCCGGCTTCCGGTCTCGGAAGTCGTAGGCAAGCGCGTGCGGCTGAAGAGGGCGGGCAAGGAGTGGAAGGGGCTGTCCCCGTTCCAGCAGGAGAAGACGCCCTCGTTCACGGTCAACGACCAGAAGGGGTTTTATCACGACTTTTCCTCGGGCAGGCACGGCAACATCTTCGACTTCGTGATGGAGACCGAGGGCGTCTCCTTCCCCGAAGCCGTCGAGCGGCTGGCCTCGATGGCCGGCATGCCGCTGCCGGCGGTGACGCCGGATGCCGCCCGTCACGAGCAGCGCCGCAAGACGCTGCATGATGTGATGGAACTCGCGGCCAAATTCTTCGCCGACACGCTGGCCTCGCGGAACGGGGCCAAAGCCCGCGGCTATCTCGCCGACCGCGCGATCTCGCCGGCCACGCAATTGCAGTTCCGCCTGGGTTATGCGCCGCCGGAACGCTTTGCGCTGAAGGAATTCCTGGGCTCCCAGGGCATTTCGACCGAGGACATGGTCGAGGCCGGGCTGCTGGTTGCCGGCGACGACATCCCCGTGCCTTACGACCGCTTCCGCGACCGGGTGATGTTTCCGATCACCGACCTCCGCGGCCGCGTGATCGCCTTTGGCGGCCGCGCGCTGGAGAAGGACGTCCCCGCAAAGTACCTGAATTCGCCGGAAACCCCGCTCTTCCACAAGGGCGACAACCTCTACAATCTCGCCACCGCACGCCAGGCGGCCCATGACGGCGCTGCCCTGATCGTGGTCGAAGGCTATGTCGACGTCATCGCCATGGTGACTTCCGGCTTTGCCGGCGCGGTCGCGCCGCTCGGCACTGCGCTCACCGAGAACCAGCTCGCGCTGCTCTGGAAGATGGCGGACGAGCCGATCCTCTGCTTCGACGGCGACCGCGCCGGCCAGAAGGCCGCCTATCGCGCCGCCGATCTGGCGCTGCCGCATCTCAAGCCCGGCAAGAGCCTGCGCTTTGCGCTGCTGCCGGAAGGCCAGGACCCCGACGATCTCGCCCGCTCGGGCGGGCGCGGCGCGATCGAGGAGGTGATCTCGGCCGCCCGCGGCTTGGCCGAGGTGCTCTGGTCGCGCGAGATCGAGGGCGGCAATTTTGCAACGCCCGAGCGCCGCGCCGCCCTTGAGGCCCGCATCGGCGAGCTCACCAATGCCGTCCGCGACGAGGTGGTCCGCCGCTACTACCGGCAGGATTTTGCCGAGCGCCTGCAGCGCAATTTTGCCCCCGAGGCCGCCCGTGGAGGCTATGGCCGCGGCCCGTTCCGCTCGGCCAAAGGCGGCGAATCACCCCGCCGTTTCACCCCTCGCGCCCCGGGCGGCAGCCGATTCGGCCCGCCAGCCGGCCAGACCCAGGGGCTTCTCCGCGGCCCCTACCAGGCGGCGAGCCCGCAGCTCGCCAACAGCCCGATCATGCGCGGCCAGCGCAGCGCGCTGTCCCGCCGCGAGGCCCTGATCCTGCAGACCCTGATCAACCATCCCTGGCTATTGCACGAGCATCTGGAGGAGGTCGCGGCTCTCGAGCTCGCCCACCCTGAGGCCCACAAGCTCCGTGCCGGCATCATCGCCGCCTTCGCTAACGACCACCACCATTCTCCCGATGAGGAAGAGCAGGCCGAAAAAATGCGGGCCGACCTCGATGCGGGCGGATTTTCACAAATTCTTCAAAGGGTTGAGCGGGCGATCACGACCCAGGCGGTGTGGGGCGTCAAAGTCGGCGCCGCACGCGAGGATGTTCTTTCCACCTGGCGGCAACTCGTTGCCTTGCATCAGAAAACACATGCATTACTTAGGGAAAAGAAGGACGCCGAGGAGGCTTACGCCGAAGATTCCAGCGAGGCGAACTGGGCGTGGCTGCGGGACATCCAGGCACGAATGGCAGAAGCCGACGGCACTGAGGCCCTGATCGAGGGATTTGGTGAGCTGTCGGGCCGGTTCCAGCGCAGCGTGTGATGAAAGAATCATGCGGACGGTTCGGGCCGGGCCCGCAAAAAGACTCGCCAAATCCATGGTTTGGCTGCAAAAACAGGGTTAAGCGAAACTTAATAGGCACACCCTTATTAGGTGTGCAGACCGTCAGGGCGGACTAATGCGGAATTATGGGGTGGCGACATGTTGCGCCGCCCTTTCCGTATCATGAGTATGGTCGGGGAGGACGTAACGGTTTTCCTGATCCTGCTCAAGCGAAGAGATTGAGTGCGAATGCTTCTACAATGGGAAGCTGTCGCGCTTGTGACGTCAGTGGATCATGAGAGGCGCGCGTCGTAACGCCGGCCTCACGTGAAGCGCGTTTCGGGAGCTTGATGAATGGCCACCAAGGCAAAGACGCTGCAGGTTAAGGACAAGGAAAAAGACGACAAGGCAGCGGATGCCCCCGAGAAGGAACAGGCGGATGCGCCGTCGCCCTTGCTTGACCTCTCGGATGCTGCCGTCAAGAAGATGATCAAGCAGGCCAAGAAGCGCGGCTTCGTGACCTTCGATCAGCTCAACGAAGTGCTTCCCTCCGACACCACCTCGCCGGAGCAGATCGAGGACATCATGTCGATGCTCTCGGACATGGGCATCAACGTCACCGAGGCCGACGACGTCGACGGCGAAGAAGAGGACAAGGACACCGACGACGAGACCGACAACGAGCTTGTAGAGGTCACGCAGAAGGCCGTCACCGAGGTCAAGAAATCCGAGCCGGGCGAGCGCACCGACGATCCCGTGCGCATGTACCTGCGCGAGATGGGCACCGTCGAGCTGCTCTCTCGCGAGGGCGAAATCGCGATTGCAAAACGCATCGAGGCCGGCCGCGAGGCGATGATCGCAGGCCTCTGCGAAAGCCCGCTGACCTTCCAGGCCATCATCATCTGGCGCGACGAACTCAACGAAGGCAAAATCTTCCTTCGCGACATCATCGATCTCGAAGCCACCTATGCCGGCCCTGACGCCAAGGGCGCCATGAACACGGCGATGATCGCGGGGCCGGTCGCTGACGGCGCGTCCGCCGCCGAGGGCGGGGAAGTGACCGGGCAGGCCGCGCCGGCCCATGTCGCACCGCCGGCCGCGCCGCCGTCGCCGACCCCGTTCCGATCGGCGCCCGCCGGCGGCGAGCCTGATACCGAGGAGAAGGATCCGGGCGAGGCCGCCGCCGAAGCCGACATGGACGACGACGAGTTCGAGAACCAGATGTCGCTCGCGGCGATCGAGGCCGAGCTGAAGCCAAGGGTGGTCGAGACCTTCGACAAGATCGCGTCCGAGTACAAGAAGCTGCGGCGTCTTCAGGAACAGGATATTGCCAACCAGTTGCAGAGCGAGTCGCTCTCGCCCTCGCAGGAGCGCAAGTACAAGAAGCTGAAGGACGAGATCATCGTCGAGGTGAAGTCGCTGCGCCTGAACCAGGCGCGCATCGATTCGCTCGTCGAGCAGCTCTACGACATCAACAAGCGGCTGGTCTCGTTCGAGGGCCGGATGATGCGGCTTGCCGACAGCCACGGCGTCGCGCGCGAGGATTTCCTGCGCAACTACCAGGGCTCGGAGCTCGATCCGCGCTGGCTCAACCGTGTCTCGAAACTCTCCGCCAAGGGCTGGAAGAATTTCGTCCACCACGAGAAGGACCGCATCAAGGATCTGCGCCACGACATCCAACAGCTCGCAGCGCTCACCGGCCTCGAGATCGTCGAGTTCCGCAAGATCGTGCACGGTGTGCAGAAGGGCGAGCGCGAAGCGCGCCAGGCCAAGAAGGAGATGGTGGAAGCCAACCTCCGCCTCGTGATCTCGATCGCGAAGAAATACACCAACCGCGGCCTGCAGTTCCTCGACCTGATCCAGGAAGGCAACATCGGCCTGATGAAGGCGGTCGACAAGTTCGAATACCGCCGCGGCTACAAGTTCTCGACCTATGCCACCTGGTGGATCCGGCAGGCGATCACGCGCTCGATCGCCGACCAAGCCCGCACCATCCGTATCCCCGTGCACATGATCGAGACCATCAACAAGATCGTGCGCACCTCGCGCCAGATGCTGAACGAGATCGGCCGCGAGCCGACCCCGGAAGAGCTCGCCGAAAAGCTCGGCATGCCCCTGGAGAAGGTGCGTAAGGTCCTGAAGATCGCGAAAGAGCCGTTGTCGCTCGAGACTCCGGTCGGCGACGAAGAGGATTCACACCTCGGCGATTTCATCGAGGACAAGAACGCGATCCTCCCGATCGACGCCGCGATCCAGTCGAACCTGCGCGAGACCACCACCCGCGTGCTCGCCTCGCTCACCCCGCGCGAAGAACGCGTGCTCCGCATGCGCTTCGGCATCGGCATGAACACCGACCACACCCTGGAAGAAGTCGGCCAGCAGTTCTCGGTGACCAGAGAGCGCATCCGCCAGATCGAAGCGAAGGCGCTACGCAAGCTGAAGCATCCGTCACGGAGCCGGAAGCTGCGGAGCTTCTTGGATAACTGACGCAACAACACAGGTCGTCATGCCCGGGCTTGACCCGGGCATCCACGAACGGCGGGCGAAAGCCCGCCGTTTTTTGTTTGATCGAGGCTAATTTGTTCTGAGAATGATTAAGTCGCGGTCGCGGGGTTTTCGATTGCCACTACCCCAAGTGTTTTCGATCCTTCCAGCCTTGGCAAGATCAACACAGATGTCCTTGATATTGGTTTCACGTAGCATGAACTGCTCAAGCAGCTTGCTAGCAACGTCAGAGAATACAAGCTGCCCACGCGCGGCCAGCGTCTCGATCAAACGGTTCGTTGCTAGCGATTTTTGCTCCGCTACGATTTCGTCGACCGTGGCCTCCTGCATTTCGGCCTCATAGCCAGCAAAAAGGTCAGCAACGTTCAGTCGCTGTTCTCGTTGCTTTTCCATGGCGTTGGCTCGGTTTTTCGCGTGCTTCCGTAGCGCATCGTATTCTGTTTGTCGAAACACCTTGAGACCGTCCGCACTCTTCGTTCCATAAACGATAAAGAAGTGTGGTCTTTCCGCTGTCGCTTTGTCGATCTTCGTGGAAACGACAAACTTGAAATCTCCTGACGCCTTGAGAGTTTCTCGAAACAGTTTTTCGACAGCGAGGCCGCGGGGAAGATCAGGATCGAGGCGGTCCGGCCAGTTTTGGCCGCCCAGAATTGGCGCCATGGAATTGATGATTTCGGTGTCCGCACTGTATGCAAATCGATTGATAAAATCATACATGAAGTTGATCAGTACCTCGCATCTCGGCGGTGAAAAAAGAGGCTTGATCTTGTGGAAGGGGTAGCCCGTCCATCCTGTGGGGTCTATAAAGATGATCGGGAAAGAGGTCCTTGCAAAGGACCTGATGTCCAAGACGGCGTCTTCGAATTTTCCTTCATAGGTTTTGATTTCAAAACATTCCTGCGGCTGGTGAAACTCGGCAACAGCCTGCTCAAGCTGAGCATATGCGTCTGAATCCTTTTCCGAAAAGAAGCAGCCAATACGGCGCCGAATACCTGTCCGGTGCAGAATTTGTTGTTGTGCGTCTCGAAGTACATCAATTGCGATCATGAACGAGGAATCGCGGAAGTTTTCGGTCTTGCTCTCCCAAGGTCCCGAGAAACCGTCGACATAGGTAAGATCCGAAAAGGTCAAAACCTTGAAAGCTAGAGCCTGAAGGTAGCTCTTAAGAATGAAGTGCTTGGCTCTCGTTTGCTCGCGACCAAAATATGGGTCGGCCACAACTTCTCCCTTTCATTCCGCGGCGACTAAACGAATCCGTTGTGCAATTACTGGATATTGATTCCACTCTCGGCCTTGGAGCAGGCGTCCGCCAGATTTAGGTCTGACACCTCCCCACTGCTTAAAGAAGAATGCAACCTTAGCTGCTCGGCACTGATCGCGTATCTCGATTGCCCATTCTTCCGCCATTGGCCGAGCATGTGGGCCACTCTCGCCGCCGACAATCGCCCAATGGATGCCCGTAAGATCAATTCTACCAACCGACCCGAGCAGCGGCTCGAATGAGACAAACTTCGTTGACGCTGGCGCGGCGCGAAGGTGTTTCAGTCTGACTGTATTCTTCGCGTCCTCAACTGACACCCCCAGCCAGATGTGTGAGGGCGCCTCGCCGGCCCCGTACCGGTCACGAAGGTATCGGGACATCAACGAACTGCGCTTAGTGAGAACCTGAAAAGTGTGCCAATCGCCGGCTTCCATCGTGTCGAACACGGAATCGATGAAGGCTTTAGGTACGCCCTTGTGGAAGAGGTCGCTCATCGAGTTAACGAAGATACGTCGCGGTTGTCGCCAGCTTAAGGGCTGTTGCAGCCGTTCTGGCCGCAACTGCAGGTCAAAGCCACCTTCGAACGGGTGTCTCGGCACGCCTCGAAATCGCTCAGCAAACCGCTCAGCGTAGCAGAAGTCACACCCGCGCGTGATCTTCGTGCAACCCGTAACAGGATTCCACGTCGCGTCGGTCCATTCGATCTCTGTCGAAGCTGCCATATGTGCACTTTAGAACAAAAAGGGAACATTCGCTAGTAGAATAAATCTACCAAAGGCTGCGATAACCTTGGTTAATGTCTCCGATTCCCGGATCGATCTGCAGGTGCGACCGTGAGTTTGCCATGGGCACACCGGCAAGGATGTGCGGATGCTGTCGCGCGTTTGAGCTCTCCTTACGGGCAAGTTGAGAAACTAACGCACAAACAGCTGCTCTTTGAACGCCATGTCCCATACTTGCCTCACCGTCTGGTACAACACGCGCTGCCCCGTTTGCGACGCCGGCATCGACTGGCAACGCAACAAGCTTCTTGCCGCCGTTCGCGCCGGCACCATCTCCTTCAAGGACATCAACGAACAACCGGATGCGCTCGCAAGCTACGGCGCGTCCGTCGATGACGTGCGCCGCCGCCTGCATGCGACCGACGAAGCCGGCCTCCTGATCGTCGGCGCTGACGTCGCGATCGCGATCTGGCGGCTCACTCCGGGCGAAGGCTGGCTCGCGACGCTGCTCGGCAATCGCGCAATATTGCCGGTGACACGGTTTGCCTATGATCGCTTCGCGGACGTGCTGTTCGCCTGGAACAAGCGGAACGGACGCTGGTGAACGCCGACGATTGCTTTTCTATGGAATAGCGATCCGAATGTTCTCGATCATCCCCACCGCATTACCTTGCTTCGTAAGGTCATTGGGATGATCGACGGGCGGCGGCCTACTTCTTCTTCACCCCGACCCGCTCGATTTTCTTGATCGCGAGCGGCGGCCGGCCGGATTTCTCGGCGATCTCGCGGTCCTGCTCGAGGATGTAGCCGCGCGCCGGTTCGTCGCCGTCGAGGCCGCCAAGCAACTCGGCGGGCACGCGCCGGTTGGAGCGTTGCGAGCCGTCTTCATAGAAGACATTGAAAAAGGCGAACTCGCCTTTGGGATTGGTCCCGGGTTTCTTGGCCATGGCGGCTTGTCGTCGATCAGGGCACCGCTGTCAAAGAAAATAACGGGCGTTGCTGCGACTGCCTGCCCTGCAGCAATGAACGTGAGCTTCCCCCGCGCTAAGCGAAATCTGCAAATCTTTGCCCACTTTCGACCGCGTTATGCCGACAGCTTCGGCAGCCATGCATCACCGCCCGACCCAGCGAGCCGGCATACCCGAGCCCAACATCAGCGCCGCCGCCATCTGGCCACCGCTTCGCCGATTCATCGCCGGTGAATACCGCCTCGGACTGTTTATGGCGCAGCGGCGATGGTCTCCTTCGACAAGCTCGGCTCATGGTTTCTGCTGCTCATTATCAGCTACACGCTGGTAAGCCTGATCAATGCACCGCGCGTAAGCGCGGACGCCGGCAAAGCCACGCCGGCCGAGGGTGAAGCCGCGCCGCCAGCGGTCGGCGTGGCCGTGCCGTCAGAGATGGCTTGACGCTGCTTCCGTGCCTTGCGGCGCGACTCTCGCTGATAGGTGAACTCTCGCTGATTAACTCTTCAGAGTCCTCAGTTGGGACGGTAACCACGTTTCGATATTTCCCCGCAAACCTCGTCGCGGTTACCAACCGTCAGGAATTACGGCCTTTGCTCCTCGTCACATCAGCATGGTGACGAGAGATGGTTATGCCTGTCGGACGATACATCGCCTGGGTTGGCGCATCGCTTCTTGCGTTGTTGTACATCGCTGACTGGTGCGTGCCACAATCGTTAACCGAGGCGGCAGGTGAGCCGATCGAGCGGCCGGCCATCCGGATTGCTTCGCTCGAGCGGCCACCCGAACTTGTCGTCATGGACACCAGCCTGCCCACCATTGTGCCGCCGCCGACGCTGGCCGAAGCTGTGCCGCCAATCGAACCGCCGCCGGTGCGCGCGGTCGCCGAAGCGCCTCCGCCTCCGCCGGCGGTCGAGATCGAGAAAAAGACCAAGAAGGTGGTCAAACGGCAGGCGCCGAAGGTCGCGGCGGTCCAGCCGCCATTACCGCTGGCTCCCGCGGTCGCGCCTGCCAGCCCGGCGCCGCCGGCCGCTCCGGAGATCAAATTGTCCTTCGCGGACATCATGTCCGGGCAGTTGGTGAAGAACCTGTTCAACCTGCATTGAAGTCGAGGCTAATCCTGCAAGCCTGGTAGCCCGGGTGGAGCGAAGCGCAACCCGGGACGGCTGCGTCAATACTCACCGGCGGTCCCGGGTTACGCTGGCGCTCCACCCGGGCTACGGCGCTCTAGCTGCCGGACGCCGCTTTGCCCTGGGTTGGCGCCATGGCGGCGACCGTCTGCGCCACGAGTTGGCCGCGCCCGCGTCGCGGGCCGCCGTCGGTCTGCTGCTGTCCCATCGCCATGATCGCCGTGCCCATCGCGCTCGAGCCCAGCGTGACGATGAAGCCGAACAAGAGCAGCCCGAGCGCAACGCCAGGGCTGTCATCGGCCAGGATCAAGTCACGCAGGTGGCCGGGATTGAGCAGCAGCAGGCCGCCGACCAACAACACCGCAACCAAGACACCGACGGCGAGATTGATCGCAAGCAGCCGAAATAGCGGCGCTCGGAAAACAAGAGACTGGCGCGGCGAGGGCGCCTCTTCCTGCATGTCGCTCATGACGAAATCCTATCGCATTTTCCAGGCGACAGGGACGGCGGCTCAGCCGACAAACCGGCGAATTGAAAAGCCGGAGCCCGGTTCTGACTCATAACCGGCATGGCTCCAGCTTCGTTCCTAAGTCGGGCCCGATCGCGCGCTTGGCGCATCCACGATGCGTCAATCGAGAATAAGGCGACCCACGGGCTTGCTGCCGCCACCCTCGCTTCGGACCACGACAATCTCGCCGCTCGCCGGCGAAACACCCGTGAGTGCCCGAATATTTGCGCCATGCGTCACGACAAGCAGGATTCCGCTCCCGGTCCATTTGTCGATGACCGCGCGTGCCCCGGCGGTCAGAGCTGCAGTTTGATCGCTGAGCACCACCACGTTGCCGAATGCGGGCTCGACTTCGATCGGCCCCAGTTCCAGCAGCGTTGCAGTGTCAATGCAGCGGCACCAGGGCGAAGAGAGGATTTTCTCGACCGCAATCCCTTCCGACCTGAGCCGCGCACCGATCCTTGCGGCGTCCGCGCGGCCTTTGCTGCTGAGATTGCGCTGCGTGCCGCAGTCATCAATCCTGAACCCGGGCGGGTCGCCTGCGCCACCCGGCGCATCGGCATGCCGCATCAGGGCAACATGCCGGCCTGCGCGCAGCGCGGTCCAGGCCTCAGCTTCGTCGGAGCTCGCGATATCAGGCGCGGCGCAGAGGGTGAGGAGGATTGTGAAAATGGCAAGGCGGATGCGATCCATGGGGCGAAGCCTGTCAAAAATACGCTATAAGACGCCCGGCGCAGACGGCGCCGATCCACAGTACAAGCGACAGCAGCGCTGTGACCTTTGCGCCACCGGACGCTTCGCCTCCCCAGAGCGAAACTTGTCGCCACGGGCCGGAATGCGCGATCACGACATTGACCAGCGCGGCCACGATCAGAAACAGCTTGGCCTGGAACGCAGGATTGCGCACCACATGCGCCGCGTCGGCGCTGAACAGCAGGAAACCCATACCGATCGCGAGAAGAAAACCGACGCGTGACAAAGGCAGCAGCAATTGTGCCATCGGCTGGATCGGAATCGCGCGTCCCAAGCCGAGCAACCTGACATCGAGGGCCAGGATCGATCCCACCAGCACAACGAAGCCGAGGATGTGCAGGATCTCGACCGCGGGATAAAGCGCGGGTGAGTTGCGCATCAGATGCCCGAGCGCGCTTTCCTGCAAGGCCAGGAAGATCGGCGGGGCCGGATGCTGCTCCACGCTGGCCTACCGCAATTCGAAGCGTTTGCCGTCGAGAATGATGTATTCGATCCGGGCCTCGTCCGGATTGCTGGTGTGGGGATAGCCGAACACGGTGCAGGTCTTGCCCGGCGCGATAAGGTCCGGCGTGATTCCGCGATTTTGCATGCGCGAGGGCGGCGCCAGCACGAAGTGCCAGTGCTTGCCGCCAACCTCCATCTCGATCTCGCAGTGCGGATTCTGGAATGCAGATTTCAGGATTTCGCCGGTGACGGTGAACGCCTTGGAGGTGTCGTAACCGCCCCAACCATGATGGGCCATTGCCGCTGCCGGACTAACGGCAGCCGCCAGCGACAGGAAGAAACGACGGGTGATTGATCTCATAAGCCGCCTCCGCAATGAAGGGCAACACCGAGCCGCGCCGCATCCGTATAACGCGGTTCGCGCGACCGCTCAAACGTGCACGGGCGCGTAAGGTGCCGTAGTACGCCGAGGAAACGCCAACCGCGCGCGCCAAGCCGCGCGGCAAAAGGTCTCGTTGGCATTTTGACGGAGGTGAGTTTCGCAGGCATGATCTCGCGTTAAAGGCGTTCGCCGAAGAACGCCGCCTCCTGACCGGCCAACCGTGCACTTGCTAGAATTTCCACGGGGAGAAGAATCTGCCCGTGGGCTGGGTTACGCTATTTGCTCCACCAGCTATGCCGCTCCTTAAGATATCCTTGCTGACGGTCTGGCACGGCTTGATGAGTTCCAGAATTTTGTCCGGCGGCTGATTGGCCTTTTGGGCCTCCGCAACAGCGGCGGATAGATTCGAGCAATATTCCAGCGTCTGCTGCTTTTGGGAGGAAGTTATGTCTTGAGCGAAGGCCGTTGTTGTCAGGGACAGGCTGACGCGTTGTGAGGCTCCCGCCCCGAGGCCGTTTGCGCCAGCAGCCACGCAGAAGATAACCAGCGAGTTGAGCACATAGAACACGGCCTTCTGGAGCAGATTTCGCGTTGTCACCAGGACAAGCAATCCAAACACAAAGCTCAGGCTGAGACCGACCCACGCGCGTGGCATCGAGAAATTCACGGTCAGTGCATTCGTGATCATCATCGTCAGTGCACCCGCGACGCCCGGCGTCAACATCGCTTCCGGCGTGAGAAATTGTGACAGCGGATTGCTCGCAGGGGAATTATTTTGAGAATCTGAGTTGCTCATCCTTATCTCCAAAAATCAGCTTAAAGTAATATGTCCCTAACGTAAGCGATCTCCATAAAAAATGCTATCAGAAGTCGTGTCGGCGACTCACGGGAAGGTCGCTCGCCGCGGGCCACATAGGATGCTAGAACCCCGATCGGTGCGGTTACGCGCCATCTTTTTTGGAGGAAAATGCCGAACCATGCGCTACATCCGCGTTGTCGTCCTTGTAATCGTCCTTGGCATTCCCTCCATCTCTGCCCCCGCCTATGCCGCCCGCTGCGGCGGTGACTTCCATGCTTTCATGGCCGGCATTTCGCAGGAAGCGGCCGCGGCCGGCATCTCGCAAAACGTGATCTCGCAGGGGCTCGATGGCGTGCAGCAGGATGCGGGCGTGCTTGCCTTCGACCGGCGCCAGCGTGGCACGTTCCGCAAGAGCTTTGAGCAATATGTCGCGACCCGCGTCGGGCCCGGGCGGATCAACACGGGGCGCGCAATGCTACAGCGTCATGCGGCGCTGCTTGCGAGCATCGAACAGAAGTACGGCGTGCCGCGCCAGATCCTGGTCGCGATCTGGGGATTGGAGACCGATTTCGGCAAGGGCGACATGGGCAAGCTGCCGGTGTTCCGCGTGCTCGCCACGCTCGCGCATGATTGCCGCCGCACCGAGCTGTTCCAGAACGAACTGCTCTCGGCGCTGCAGATCGTGCAGCGCGGCGATCTCCGCCTCAACGACATGATCGGCGCCTATGCCGGCGAGATCGGCCAGACCCAATTCCTGCCGTCGTCCTACATCAAATACGGCGTCGACTTCGACGGCAACGGCCATGTCGATCTCCGCCATAGCGTGCCCGACGTGCTCGCCTCCACCGCGAACCTCCTGCACACCAACGGCTTCAAGATGGGCGCATCTTACGAGGAAGGCAGCGCCAATTTCGAAGCGATGCGCGAATGGAACAGAGCGGTCGTGTACCGCAAGACCATCGGCTATTTCGCCGACCAACTCATGGGCCGATGACGCCGTAGGGTGGGCAAAGCGCAGCTTCGTAGGGTGGGTTAGCGAAGCGTAACCCACCGCCTTTCGCGCGCATGGCCACCGGCGTCATTGCGAGCGCAGCGAAGCAATCCACGTCTCCACAAGCGGCGCTATGGATTGCTTCGCTGCGCTCGCAATGACGATGTGGCTACCTTGCATGCGACAAATCAACCCGACGGGCAAATCACCCAAAAGTCTGTCCAGCCCTCACGCAAAAAACATTCCGCTTTCGCCGTCGGGCAAATCAGTGATTTAACTCCGCGCGTCTC
>NZ_JAQMIL010000103.1:0-24850 GCF_029990105.1 Bradyrhizobium sp. Arg237L
GGCATTCGCCTGTGCCCTGTAATCCGGGCGGAAAAAATTCTTACCCAGTCTCGAAGCGCAACCCGGGCTACGATCTGTCGTCGGCTTACTTGCCGTGTGACGGCTTGACCGTCGGACGGCGGCGGTCCGTTGCCGGCTGGTAGGCGACGCGGGAGTGGTGCGCGCAATAGGGCAGGCCGGGAAGCGCCTTGCCGCCGCAGAAGAAGAATTCCGGGCTCGAGGGATCGCCGACCGGCCAGTGGCAGGTGGCCTCGTTCAATTCGAGCAGCGACAGCCGCTGGCTCATCGGCACCACATTGTCGTAGGCGATAGGGTCCGCTTCCACCTCCACCTCGAAGGCGTGGGCGAGTGCGGTGTTGCCGCGGGAGACCGGCCGCGCTACGCGCATCATCGGCTGTGCGGGACGCGCCTTGCGCTGCCGCGGCGCGGCTGCAGCAGGACTCTTGGCGCGGCCCGAGAGGCCGAGCCGGTGCACCTTGCCGATCACTGCATTGCGCGTCACGTTGCCGAGTTCCGCTGCGATCTGGCTGGCCGAGAGCCCGGCTTCCCAGAGCTTCTTCAATTGCTCGACGCGTTCGTCGGACCAGGTCAATACCGTCATCGCATCTTTCCCTTCGCGTTGCGCCGGCCGATCCTGGGACAGCGCTGCGATGCCTAATCTCAAAAATCCCTGCGGGCAGAATCCCTTAAGGCTCGCCGGGCACGAAAACCGCACCCGAACGTGTACGCCGCACACAAAGGACTCTAGGGATCAAAACTGCCGCACGAGATGTCGTACCCGACAGGCCAGACGCTACAATATGGCGTGACTCTGGCGCAAGAGTCCGCGCCTATGCGTCCACATGTTCCGACATTTAGGGATTGCAATCGGGCTTTTCCACTACACTGGAAACCCGCGGATTACCCGCTACTTTGCAGCGCAGCCTGGCGGCTTCGTGGCGATTGACAGCACCCGCCGCGCGCATAGAATGCCTTTACGTGCCGCCCTGCAAAGGCGGCACGTTTTGTTTTCGCTGGATGAGCTCCAGCCGCGTGTCTGCATCGCTGCACGCCGCCAGGGCTCATCTGAAAGGCTTGTCTAAAACCCTTCAGTGATCGCCATGACCGACAGCGCCACGTCGCATCTGCTTCCCGTTTTTGCCAGGGCCGATCTCGGCTTCGAACGCGGCGAAGGCTGTTGGCTGATCTCGACCAAAGGCGAGCGTTATCTCGACTTCACCTCCGGCGTCGCGGTGAACGCGCTCGGCCATGCCCATCCGCATCTGGTGAAGGCGCTGCAGGAGCAGGCGACGAAGCTCTGGCACATGTCGAACCTGTTCAAGAGTCCCGACGGCGAGAAGCTTGCCGCGCGGCTGTGCGAGCAGAGTTTTGCGGACTTCGTGTTCTTCTGCAATTCCGGCGCGGAAGCGATGGAAGGCGTGATCAAGCTCGTGCGTCACTATCACTTCTCGAAGGGGCATCCGGAGCGCTACCGCATCATCACCTTCGAAGGCGCCTTCCATGGCCGCACGCTCGCGACGCTGGCCGCGACCGGCGCCGCCAAATATCTCGAGGGCTTCGGCCCGCCGATGGACGGTTTCGACCAGGTGCCGCATGGCGACATCGAAGCGGTGAAACGCGCGATTGGTCCGCAGACGGCAGGCATCCTGATCGAGCCGGTGCAGGGCGAAGGCGGCGTGCGCTCTGCGCCGCCGGCCTTCTTCAAGGCGCTGCGCCAGCTTTGCGACGAGCACGATCTCCTGCTCGCCTTCGATGAGGTGCAGACCGGCATGGGCCGCACCGGCGATCTCTTCGCCTACAAGCGCATCGGGGTCACTCCCGATGTGATGTCGCTGGCCAAGGCGCTCGGCGGCGGCTTTCCGATCGGCGCCTTCCTTGCGACCGCGGAAGCCGCGTCCGGCATGACGCCGGGCTCGCACGGCTCGACCTTCGGCGGCAACCCGCTCGCGGTCGCGGCCGCCAGCGCCGTGCTCGATGTGATGCTGCAGCCCGGCTTCTTCGATCACGTGCAGAAGATGTCGCTCCTGCTCAAGCAGAAGCTCGCCTCCGTGGTCGACCGCTATCCGTCCATTCTCGCGGACGTGCGCGGCGAGGGGCTTCTGATCGGCGTCAAGGCCGTGGTGCCCTCGGGCGACCTCGTCAACGCCCTGCGCGAGCAGAAGCTGCTCACGGTCAGCGCCGGCGATAATGTGGTGCGCTTCCTCGCGCCGCTGATCGTCGGCGAGGCCGAGATCGAGCACGCCATCGGTTGCCTCGAGCGCGCCTGCACCGCGCTCTCAAGTGGACCGTCGAAGAAGGCAGCGGGATGATGAGCAAGGCACCCCGTCACTTCCTCGACATCAACGAAATGTCGCTCAACGAGCTGCGCGCCATGCTCGCCGCCGGCGCCGCCATGAAGGCGAGACTGAAGGCGCATGAGAGGGCTACGAAGCCGCTCGAAGGCAAGACGCTGGCGATGATCTTCGAGCGCCCCTCGACCCGCACGCGGGTGTCGTTCGACGTCGGCATGCGCCAGCTTGGCGGTGAATCGATCATGCTCACCGGTGCCGAGATGCAGCTTGGCCGTGGCGAGACCATCGCCGATACCGCGCGGGTGCTGTCGCGCTATGTCGATGCGATCATGATCCGCATCCTCAACCACGATGCGCTGCTCGAGCTTGCCGCGCATGCGACCGTCCCCGTGATCAACGGGCTGACCCGGCGCTCGCATCCCTGCCAGGTGATGGCCGACCTGATGACGTTCGAGGAGCGTCGCGGTTCGATCGAGGGCAAGATCGTGGCCTGGACCGGTGACGACAACAACGTGCTGGCGTCATGGGCGCATGCCGCCGAGCGTTTCAAGTTCGCCCTCAACATCGCGACGCCGCCGCAGCTCGCGCCGAACAAGGCGATGCGCGACTGGATCAAGGCGACCCAGGCGCCGATCGTGCTCGGCAACGATCCCGAAGCAGCCGTGCGTGGCGCCGACTGCGTCGTCACCGACACCTGGGTGTCGATGGGCGACAAGGACGGCGAGCACCGGCACAATCTGCTCCGGCCCTATCAGGTCAATGCCAAGCTGATGTCGCTGGCGAAGCCCGATGCATTGTTCATGCATTGCCTGCCTGCACATCGCGGCGAGGAAGTCACCGACGAGGTGATCGACGGTCCACAATCGGTGGTGTTCGACGAGGCGGAGAACCGCCTGCATGCGCAGAAGGGCATTCTGGCCTGGTGTTTTGACGCGGTCGCGTAGTCGACCGCAAGAACGGCTGTCGTCCCGGGCTTGACCCGGGACCCATAACCACAGGCCGATCGCGTTCGCTGGAGCGACAGCGAAGCGCAACAACCATCGCTGGTGGTTATGGATCCCTGCTTTTCGCAGGGACGACAAACAAAACGACGAATGTGAACCCCTTTCGTTTCGCCTCTCAAGACCCCAGATAGAGCGCCATGGTTTCACAATCCCCCGACATCAAGATCACGGAAACGCCGACCCGCGCGCCATCGGCCGTGCCGGTCGACGACGCGGTGTTGCCGTTCGAGATCGATGCACTCGATCTGCGTGGGCGGCTGACGCGGCTCGGTCCCACCCTCGACGACATCCTGCACAAGCACGATTATCCGCCTGCCGTCGGCAAATTGCTCGGTGAGGCGATCGTGCTGACGACGCTGCTCGGTTCATCCCTGAAGTTCGATGGCCGTTTCATCCTGCAGACCCGGACCGACGGCCCGGTCTCGTTCCTGATCGTCGATTTCAAGGCGCCCGATCGGCTGCGGGCCTATGCGCGCTACGATGCGACGCGGCTGCACGACGGGCTCGATTCCGGCGCGCTGCTCGGCAAGGGCCATCTCGCGATGACCATCGACCAGGGGCCGGACATGAGCCGCTACCAGGGCCTGGTCGCGCTCCATGGCGGCAGCCTCGAAGACGCAGCCCATGAATATTTCCTGCGCTCGGAGCAGATCCCGACGCGCGTTCGCCTTGCGGTCGGCGAGGAATGGCGCGGCGGCGACGGCGGCAAGGTTCGCTGGCGCGCCGGCGGCATGCTGCTGCAGTTCCTGCCGAAGGCGCCGGAGCGCGCGCGGCAGGCCGATCTGCATCCCGGCGATGCGCCCGAAGGCACCGCCGCCCATGAGGTTCCGGAAGACGATGCCTGGGTCGAGGGGCAGTCGCTGATCGGAACGGTCGAGGACGTCGAACTGCTCGACCCTGATCTGTCGGGCGAGCGGCTGCTATACCGCCTGTTCCACGAACGCGGCGTGCGTGTGTTCGCGCCGCTGCCGCTGCGCGCGCAATGCTCCTGCTCGCGCGAGGCGGTGTCCTCGATGCTGAAAAGCTTTACGGCGAAGGATCGCGCCGACATGGTCAAGGACGGCAAGGTCGTCGTCACCTGCGAGTTCTGCTCGTCGGTCTACGAATTCACGCCGGAAGAAGCGGGCGTGGAGTAGGGCTATCGAACTTAGAATTGTAGGGTGGGCAAAGCGTAGCGTGCCCACCATCGCGAGCGGAATCTGGATGGTGGGCACGGCGCGAAGACGCGCCTTTGCCCACCCTACGATTTCCCCGTGAGGGCACACGCGCTCGTCAATTCAACACTCTCTTCCCGTCCGGGCTGTCGAGCGAAAATGTCGGCACGTCGATCTCGAACCGTTCGCCGCTTTCGCTCACCATCTGGTAGCGCCCGCTCATGATGCCGGAGGCGGTCGGCAGCGGCACGCCGGAGGTGTATTCGAAGCGCTCGCCCGGCGCGAGCACCGGCTGCTCGCCGACCACGCCCTCGCCGCGCACTTCCTGCTGGCGGCCGGTGGCGTCGGTGATGATCCAGTATCGCGTGCGCAGTTGCACCGTCTCGGTGCCGGAATTGGTGATGACGATGGTGTAGGACCAGAAATATTGCCGGTTCTCGATCGACGAACGTTCCGGCAGGAAGTTCGGCTCGACGGTGACTTCGATGTCGCGGGTGACGGCGCGGTACACGTTTCAGTCTCCTCAAATCGCATCATAGCCAATAAGTCCGTCGGAACCAATCGTTGGACCGGCTGACGAAAGTTTGCTCAGCTGGCGTTTTTCATCGCCGTTTGACCATAGTTCCGCTCTAAAGGCGCGAGCATCCGCGTCAATTCCGTATCTTGTCCGCAAGCGGTGGGCGGATATTATCTTTTTCGAGTCGGGGCGGCGCAAAACTTCGCACGGTCATGGTGCCCGATGACGTCGATTGCCGATCCAATTTCCGGAACGCAGCTTGCCGACGCCAAGGATGCGAGCGGAGCGGTCGCCGCCGCGCCCGCGATCACGATGCCCGCGACCTCCGAGCGCGAATTGCGGCTGGATTTGTTCCGCGGGCTCGCGCTGTGGCTGATCTTCATCGACCATTTGCCGACGAACATCCTGACCTGGCTCACGATCCGCAACTACGGCTTCTCCGACGCGACCGAGATCTTCATCTTCATCTCCGGCTACACCGCGGCCTTCGTCTATGGCCGCGCGATGCTTCAGGCCGGCTTTGTGGTGGCGACCGCGCGCATCCTGCGCCGCGTCTGGCAGATCTATGTCGCCCACGTATTCCTGTTCACGATCTTTCTTGCGGAAATCTCCTACGTCGCCACCCGCTTCGAGAACCCGCTCTACACCGAAGAGATGGGGATCATGGATTTCCTCAAGCAGCCCGATGTCACCATCGTGCAGGCGCTGCTGTTGCGCTTCCGTCCCGTCAACATGGACGTGCTGCCGCTCTACATCGTGCTGATGCTGTTCCTGCCCTTGATCCTGTGGCTGATGAAATGGCGGACCGACGTGACGCTGGCCCTCTCGGCCGGCCTCTACGTCCTGACCTGGCATTTCGATCTCTATCTCAGCGCCTATCCGAACGGCGTCTGGGCGTTCAATCCGTTCGCCTGGCAATTATTGTTCGTGTTCGGCGCCTGGTGCGCGCTCGGCGGCGCAAGAAGGATGTCGCGTATCCTGGCCTCCCCGATCACGCTCTGGATCTGCATCGCCTATCTGTTCGCGGCGTTCCTGGTCACGCTGTCCTGGTATCTGCCGCAGCTCGGCCACATCGTGCCGCGCCGCATCGAGCAGTGGATGTACCCGATCAACAAGACCGATCTGGACGTATTGCGCTTTGCCCATTTCCTGGCGCTGGCGGCCATTACCGTCCGCGTCCTGCCCCGGGATTGGCCGGGCCTGAAATCCCCGTGGCTGCGACCTTTGATCCTCTGCGGCCAGCACTCCCTTGAGATATTCTGCCTTGGCGTGTTCCTGGCATTTGCCGGGCACTTCATCTTGGCCGAGGTGTCCGGCAGCGCCGGGATGCACTTCCTGGTCAGCGTCACTGGGATTGTCATCATGTGCGCCATGGCGTGGGTGATTTCGTGGTACAAACACTCCGCCGACAAAGGCGCCGCGCGATACAAGAGCGCCGGCGGCAATGCCGACCTGGCGGGAGGGGCGGTATGAAGTCCGGCTTATGGACTGTGCTGGGCCTGACATTGCTGGCCGGTTCTCTGTCCGCGGCCCCGGCACGCGCCGGCGATCCCGAGCAGATTTGCGACGTCCCGGCCAATCTGCTGTCCACCGAAAGCTCGTTGTCCAAGGTGGCCGAGGCGGTGAGGAGCGGCCAGCCCCTGAACGTGCTCGTGGTCGGCAGCCGTTCCTCCACCATTCCCTCCTTCGAGGCCAGCGCCTACCCGGCAAAGTTGCAGGCGGCGCTCAAGGAAAGCCTGCCCAGCACCACCGTTAACCTGTCCGTGGAAGCACAGTCCGCCAAGACCGCGGAGGATATGGCGGCCGGCTTTGTTAAGCTGGTGGAAGCAAAACGGCCTACTTTAGTGGTCTGGCAGACGGGAACCGTCGATGCTATCCGGTCGATCGATCCTGACGATTTTCGTAATGCCCTCGATGCGGGGATTACTGCGTTGCAACAGGCGGGAACCAATGTGGTCCTGGTCAATCTTCAGTACAGCCCCCGCACCGAAAGCATGATTTCCGGCTCACCATACCTAGATAATATGCGGGTGTCGGCGCAAGAACATGATGTCCCGCTGTTTGATCGTTTCGCCATCATGCATCACTGGAACGATGCCGGTGATTTCGACCTGTTCAGCTCCGCCCACGGCGTGGAACTGGCCAAGCGGGTGCATGCCTGTCTCGGCCGCGCGCTGTCGAAATTCGTGATCGACGCGGCCCACCTCGGACCGGCGCAGCAGAACTAAAGGGAACCAGCGTTAATGAGGACCTACCGCCCTTTTTGTCGAAGCGCATGGCTGGTCGCAGCCGCCGCCGTCGCGGCAGCCGTGCTCGCGACCTCGCCGCTGCGCGCGCAAGTTGCGCAAGGCGACCAGCATGCGACGCTTTCTGAGGGCGCGAAATCCCACCCCTCATCCGACAAATCGGGACCATCCACGCCGGCCATCCTGTCCGGTGCCACCGAGGCCGATGCCGCCAAGAAGGGCATCGCCGGCAAGGCGATCGACAAGGTGAAGGAGGTCGCGAAGTCGGCCAGCGACATCTTCCGCCGTGTGCCCTGCCTGCCGCCGAAGGGCGTGTCGAAGACGATGGGCTCGCTGCCCCACGTCGCGAGCAAGCTTGCCGCGGGCCAGCCGGTTACCATCATCGCCTTCGGCTCCTCCTCGACCCAGGGCTATGGCTCGTCGGCGCCGGAATTCACCTATCCGAACCGGCTCGCGGCGCAACTGCACCGCCAATATCCCGGCGCCGACATCCGTGTCGTCAACCGCGGCAGGGGCGGCGAAGACGCGCCCGAAATGATGCGGCGCCTGCAGACCGAGGTGATCGATGCGCATCCGGACCTCGTGATCTGGCAGGTCGGCACCAATGCGGTATTGCGCGACCTCGACCCGAGCGAGACCGAAAAGATGGTCGAGGATGGCGTGGCGCGCATCCAGACGGCCGGCGCGGACGTCGTGCTGGTCGATCCCCAATACTCGCCGCGCGTCACCGAGCGCGCCGCCAGCGCCAACAAGATGATCCGGCTGCTCAACCACATCGCCGAGCTCCGCCATGTCAGCATCTTCCCGCGCTTTGAGGTGATGCGTGAATGGCACGAGAAGCAGTCGATCCCGATCGACAGCTTCGTGATCGCCGACGGCCTGCACATGAATGATTGGGGCTATGCCTGCTTCGCCCAGTTGCTCGGCGACGACATCATCAGGTCGGTCGGCCAGATCAAGCTCGGCGTCAACGTGCCGGCGGATGTGCGGACGTACAGGCCGATGTAAGCTGAAAGCGAATGGCGAGTGGTGAATAGCGAATGGGGCTTGACCCTACTCGCTACTCCCTATTCGCCATTCGCCTTGGATCACACCGTCTCCAGCGCCTCGACAAAATCCTCGATCAGATCGTCGGCGTGCTCGAGGCCCGCGGAGAAGCGGATGAAGCCTTCGCTGATGCCTAGCTCGGCGCGCGCGTCCGGCCCCAGGCGCTGATGCGTCGTGGTGGCGGGATGGGTGACGAGGCTCTTGGCATCGCCGAGATTGTTGGAGATGCGCGAGATCTTGAGCCCGTTGAGGCAGCGGAACGCGCCGGCCTTGCCGCCTTTGACCTCGAACCCGATCAGGGTCGATCCCGACCGCATCTGCTTCTTCACGGTGGCTGCCTGCGGATGATCGGCGCGGCCGGGATAGATCAGCCGCGTGATCTTCGGATGGCTTGCGAGCACGTCTGCGATCTTCGCGGCCGTCTCGGTCTGCGCGCGGACGCGCACAGCGAGCGTCTCCAGCCCCTTCAGCAGCACCCATGCATTGAACGGCGACATCGACGGCCCGGTCTGGCGCAGGAAGTTATGGATGTGCTCGGTGATGAAAGCCTCGGAGGAAAGGATGATGCCGCCGAGGCACCGCCCCTGGCCGTCGATATGCTTGGTCGCAGAATAGACCACGACGTCGGCGCCGAGCGACAGCGGGCTCTGCCAGATCGGGGTCGCGAACACATTGTCGACGATCAGTCGTGCGCCGCCCTGATGCGCGATTTCCGCGATGGCGCCGATGTCGAGCACGTCGAGCGTCGGGTTGGTCGGGCTCTCCAGGAAGCAGGTCTTGGTGTTCGGCCGGATCGCCTTTTTCCATTGGTCGAGGTCGAGCCCGTCGACCAGCGTCGATTGGATGCCGTAGCGCGGCAAGAGATCCTCCACCACGTAGCGGCACGAGCCGAACATCGCCTTGGAGGCCACCACGTGATCGCCGGCCTTCAGCGGCGCGAGGATCGCGGTCGTCACCGCCGCCATGCCGGTCGCGGTCGCGCGCGCAGCTTCCGCGCCTTCGAGCTCGATCATGCGGCGCTCGAACATGGACACGTCGGGGTTGGAGAACCGCGAATAGAGGAAGCCGGGATCCTCGCCCTTGAACCGCGCCTCGCATTCCTCGGCGGTCGCGTAGACGAACCCTTGGGTCAGGAATATTGCCTCGGACGTCTCGCCGAATTGTGAGCGTAGCGTGCCGGAATGAACCAGCCGGGTTTCGGGGCGGTAGCGGGCGGATGATTTGGACTCGGACATAGGACCTCCAACGTGACCATCCTTTCGAAAATGGTCACAAAAAAACCGGCCTAAAGGGCCGGGATCGCTGAGGTCCCCGGCCTGTTTAGCGACTTATTTAACGTGGCTGCAAGCCGGCCGGCTCAAATCACCACGGGATAAGTCATGCTGATATTCGTTCCCGCTCTTTCCGTCAAGGCGGGCATCGGCTAACCGGTAAAATCCATTTTTTGGGCCTTTTGTGGCTCTAAGCCGTCTTGAGGGACCGCGTCCGTGTCGTTCGTGCTGCAAGACGATGCCAATGGGATCCTGCCCGACCGCATGATCGCGGCGATGGCGGATGCAGGTCTGATCCTGCCGGTCTATCCCTTTGTCGAGAGCCAGATCCAGCCCGCGAGCCTCGACCTTCGCCTCGGCGACATTGCCTATCGCGTGCGCGCGAGCTTTCTCCCCGGTCCCGGCGCCACCGTTGCCGAGCGCATCGATGAGTTGAAGCTGCACGAGATCGATCTCGCCGACGACGCGGTGCTGGAGACCAATTGCGTCTACATCGTGCCGCTCTTGGAGAGCCTCGCGCTGCCGCCGGAGATCATCGCGGCCGCGAACCCCAAGAGCTCGACCGGACGGCTCGACGTCTTCACCCGCGTGATCGCCGATGGCACGCGTCGTTTCGACGTGATCGGTGCCGGCTATCACGGCCCGCTCTATGCCGAGATCAGCCCCAAGACGTTTCCGATCCTGGTGCGCGAGGGCTCGCGGCTGTCGCAGGTGCGCTTCCGCACCGGCGATGCCATCCTCAGCGCCGACGAACTCGACGCGCTGCACAACGCTGAACGCCTGGTCGATATCGACGATGCCGATCTCACCGATGGCGTCGCGGTTTCGGTCGATCTCTCGGGCGAGAATTCCGGCGGCTTCGTCGGCTATCGCGCCAAACGCCATACCGGCGTGGTCGACGTCGATCGCCGCGGCGGTTATCCGGTCGATGATTTCTGGGAGCCGATCCGCGCGCGCCCCGACGGCAGCCTGATCCTCGATCCCGGCGAGTTCTATATCCTCGCCTCGAAGGAAGCCGTGCAGGTGCCGCCGGACTACGCCGCCGAGATGGTGCCGTTCGATCCTTTGGTCGGCGAATTCCGCGTGCATTATGCCGGCTTCTTCGATCCCGGCTTCGGCTATGCCGGCGCCGGCGGGCAGGGCGCGCGCGCCGTGCTGGAAGTGCGCTCGCGCGAGGTGCCGTTCATCCTCGAGCATGGCCAGATCGTCGGCCGCCTCGTCTATGAGAAGATGCTCGCCCGGCCCGATGCGATGTACGGCCAGCGCATCGGCTCGAACTACCAGGCCCAGGGCCTGAAGCTCTCCAAGCATTTCAGGGTGTGATCAAGCGCACTCACCTGGAGCGCGCTGCGAGGACCATGACAAAGGCCGGGGCGCTACGCCCCGGCCAGCATGGTGCACGAAGTCCAGCCGTTCACGCGTTGGCGCCGCCGTCGATGGTGAACTCCGCGCCATTGATCGAGCGCGCCTCCGGCCCAGCTACGAATGCGACCAGCGCTGCGACGTCGTCCGCCTTGCCGTAGCGGGGGATCGCCATCCGCGCCAGCTGGAAGGCCGCCTGCTCGCCTTCAGCGGGATTCATGTCGGTGTCGGTCGAGCCTGGATGAACGATGTTGACGGTGATGCCGCGGCTGCCGAGATCGCGCGCCAGGCCCTTTGTCCAGGCGATCAGCGCCGATTTGCTCATCGAGTACAGGCTCAGGCCGGGACCCGGCACCTGGGTCGCGAGATTGCTGCCGATCGAGATGATGCGGCCGCCTTCGCCCATATGCGCTGCCGCGGCCTGCGATCCGACCACCACCGCCCGGACGTTGACCGCGAGCGTCGCATCGATGTCGTCGAGGCTGAGTTCGTCGATCGGCCCGCCCCTGAAGATGCCGGCATTGTTGACAAGAATATCGAGGCCGCCGAGCGCCTCGACCGCTTGATCCACGGCCGCCTTGACCGCGGCGGCATCGGCGCTGTCGGCCTTGATCGCGAATCCGCGCCGGCCCAATCGCTCGATCTCGGCGACCACCGCCTGCGCCTTCTCGGCCGAACGTTCATAAGTGATCGCAACGTTCGCGCCATCGGCGGCGAGCCGCCTTGCGATTGCGGCGCCAATCCCGCGGCTCGCGCCCGTTACCAACGCCCGCTTTCCCTGCAATGTGCTCATGATCCACCTCCATTTATATGTCGATCGATACATAAATAGCCCGTTGCGCCGGGTCGTCAAGCGTATTAATTTAGTGAACGACACAGAAATCGGATGGACGGATGGTCGAACGAGGTCGCCCCAGGGGCTTCGACAAGGATGCCGCGCTCGCGCGCGCGATCGAGGTGTTTTGGGTCAAGGGCTATGAAGGGGCCTCGATGACCGATCTCACCACCGCGATGGGGATCGCTTCGCCAAGCCTGTATGCGGCCTTCGGCTGCAAGGAAGAACTGTTCCGGCAAGCGCTGCAATTGTACAGCGCGACCGAGGGGCCCGAGATCTGGGCTGGCATGGCCCGCGCGTCGACCGCCTATGAGGCGGTGGAAAGCTATCTCATGCAGACGGCGAGGGCGTTCACGCGTCGGAACCGGCCGACGGGGTGCCTGGTGGTGCTATCGGCGCTGCATGCGACCGAGCAGTCCGAAACGGTGCGGCGGGAGCTGATCGCGATGCGTACGAAAAACGTCGAGGATCTGCGGCAGCGCCTGCAGGAGGGCGTGGCATCCGGCGAGATATCGGCGAGCGCCGATCTCGCGGCGATCGCCCGATACTACGTCACCGTGCAACAGGGCATGTCGATCCAGGCGCGCGACGGCGCGACGCGGCGAGACCTTGAACGCGTTGCGCGCGCGGCGCTCGCCGCATGGAAGCCCCTGACCGGCGCGCCCGGCTAATTCGCCGGCCAATCGTCCCGGGGCGCTGCGAGCTACTTCGCGAGCAGCTCGGTCAGGTCGGTCGAACTCGAACAGCGCAGCTCATCGATTTGCCGGGCCAGCAGCAACGCGCTCGCCCTCAGCGCTTCCAGCTTTGAAGCCTCGGGATGCTGTTTTTCGAGTTCCGTGATACGATCATTAAATCCGGCCAGCTCATGCTGGAGCCGCGCGATCTCTGCCGTGGCGTCGGTGGACACCACCGGCGCAGATAGTCTGGTCGCCCGCATAACCATCTCCCCAAGTATGGTCGAGGCTTCGTGGACCGAATTCGTGGCGAGACCGAGAAGCCATTTGGGCGAGGATGCGACTGCCGCGGGCAATGTTTGCGTTCGCGTGCAGCAAAGCCACAGTAGGAACTCTGGCTGGTCAGAGCGTTTTCGAGCGAAGCGGACATCGGTTCGCGTGAAGAAAACGCGCCAAAACAAGAATCTAGAGCCTCGGTTCTGATTCAATCAGAACCGAAAATGCTCTAAGGTCGATCCGAGCGCTATTTCGCGGCCGAACGCGCCGCCGGCGTCACGCGCCAGACCGTGTTGCCGACGTCATCGGCCACGAGCAGCGCCCCGTCCTTGGCCATACGTACACCGACGGGACGGCCCTGTGCCTCGCCCTTGTCGTTGAGGAAGCCAGTCAGGATATCCCGCGGCGGCCCAGCGGGCTTGCCATTCGCGAACGGCACGAAGATCACCTTGTAGCCGGAGCGCGGCTTGCGATTCCACGAGCCGTGCTGGGCAATGAAGGCGCCGCCGGCCATGTCCTGCGGAAAAAGATTCCCAGTGTTGAATGTGAGCCCGAGCGAAGCGGTATGCGCGCCGAGTGCATAGTCCGGCACGATCGCCTTCGCGACCAGGTCCGGCCGCTGCGGATCGACGCGGCTGTCGACATGCTGGCCGAAATAGCTGTAGGGCCAGCCGTAGAAGCCGCCATCCTTCACCGAGGTCATGTAGTCGGGCACGAGATCGTTACCGAGCTCGTCGCGCTCGTTGACCGTGACCCAGAGCTCGCCCGTCTGCGGATTCCATGATGGCCCGTTCGGGTTGCGCAGACCGGAAGCGAAAACGCGCCACCGGCCGTTTCCGCGGTCGACCTCCAGCACCGCGGCGCGATTGGTCTCGGCGTCAATGCCGTTCTCGCCGACATTGCTGTTGGAGCCGACGGTCGCATAGAGCTTGCTGCCGTCGGGACTCGCGGTCAGGTCCTTGGTCCAGTGATGATTGATGGTGCCCGCAGGCAGGTCGGTGAGCTTCACGCCGGCTGCGTCGATCTTGGTATCTCCCTCGTGATAGGGGAAGCGCATGATCGCATCGGAGTCGGCGACGTAGAAATCATTGCCGACCAGCACCATGCCGAATGGTGAATTCAGGTTTTTCAGGAAAATGCTGCGGGTCTCGGCGATACCATCGCCATCGGCATCGCGCAGCAGCGTGATGCGGTTGGCGCTCGGCACGCCGGCGCCAGCCCAAGTCTGCGCCTGCTTGTAGATGAAGCCTTTGATGCCCTTGCTGTCGTCTGGCTTCGGCGGCGCGTTGCTTTCGGCCACCAGCACATCGCCGTTCGGCAGTACATAGACCGTGCGTGGATGATCGAGTCCGGTCGCGAACGCGTTGACGGCCATTCCGTTGGCGGCGGCCGGCTTGGTGCCGGCAGGCCACGGATTCGGCGTGGCGATATCGACGGTGGGGATCAGCGAATGTTCGGGCGGCGGCAGCGCCGGCGCGGCCCCGTAGCTCTGCGCGACGGTTTTGGTGTCCTCCGGGTCATTGCAGGCGGAAAGCGACAGCGCCAATGCGCCGATCGATATTGCCAACAGCAGATTCTTGCGCATGTTGGGTTCCCTGAAATGTGGCACGAGGACAATGCGGCGCGGACACGAATGTTCGTATCTTTCCGCGCGAATTTCGTGTGACGCAACGCGGCTAAGCTCGCGGCAACCCCAAGTGGAGCGAGCGTGACCGCAGGCATGCTGGCCGGCCTTTTCGAGGGGCCGGTGACGGGCTCCCGGCGGCCACATTCCGCTGCTTCCAAGCCCGCGGCCAGTGGCAGAGCGCCATTCGTCCGGGCGATCGGCCAATCGCGCAGGGGCCCCCTGCGCCGGGCGCACGTGGAATTGATCGCGGCCGTGGTAGGGAAGCACCCGCGCCGCGGCATTCAGACCGCGGGCGTCGGAGTGGAAATGCCCGATATTGCGGTTGCCGAAATACCTGTCGACGAGGAAGAGCGCCCGCTGCCGCCGCCGGTGACGGCGCCGGCCCGCAACCGCCTGCTGGACGGGCCGATCCTGCGCACGCTGCTGTGGCTTGCCTGGCCCAACGTGATCGCGCTCTCGGCCGGCACCTGCGTGGTGATCGCGGAGACCTCCTATATCGGCCGGCTCGGCGTGGAATCGCTGGCCGCGATGGCGCTGGTGTTTCCCTGCGTGATCCTGACCATGACCATGTCGGGCGGCGCCATGGGCGGCGGGGTGGCCTCCGCGATCGCGCGGGCGCTCGGCGCCGGCGAGACCGAGCGTGCCTCCACGCTTGCGGCGCATGCGCTTCTGATCGGCATCACCTTCGGGCTCGTCTTCATGCTGGGCATGCTGATCTTCGGCCCGCATCTGTTGGAATTGCTCGGCGGCCGCGGCAACGTGCTGGCGCAGGCGATCGCCTACAGCCAGATCTTCTTCGGCGGCGCCGTGCTGCCGTGGCTGATGAACACCATGGCGGGCGTATTGCGCGGCACCGGCAACATGAAACTGCCGTCGACCATGATCCTGTCTTCCGCGATCTGGCAGATCATTTTGGGCGGCACACTGGGCCTCGGGCTCGGGCCTATCCCGCAATTCGGCATGCGCGGCGTCGCGGCGGGCTCGCTGATCGCCTATTCGATCAGTATTGCCGTGATGGGCTGGTACCTGTTTTCCGGCCGCGCCCGCGTCGTGCCGAAGCTCAGGGGATTGCGCGTGCAATGGGCGATGTTCATCGATATCCTAAGGGTCGGCGCCATCGCCTGCTTCTCGCCGCTGCAGTCGGTTCTGACCATCAGCATCTTCACCCACATGCTGGCGAATTTCGGCACCGCGATCCTGGCCGGCTATGGCATCGGCGCGCGGCTCGAATTCATGCTGACGTCGCTCGCGTTCGCGACCGGCATCGCCTCAGTGCCGATGATCGGCATGGCCGTCGGCGCCGACCGCATCGCGCGGGCGCGGCGGATCGCCTGGACCGCGGGCACGGTGTCGTTCGTCTCGGTCGGTACGATCGGCACCTTCCTCGCCATCTTCCCCGACCTGTGGGTCAACATCTTCACCGATGATCCCGCCGTGCGCCTGGCCAGCCATCAATATCTGTCGACGGCGGCGCCGATGTACGCTTTCATCGGGCTGGCGATGTCGATGTTTTTTTCCTCGCAAGGCGCGGCGAAGGTGCTGGGCCCGGTGCTGGCGCAGACCGCGCGCCTCGCCTTCATCGCTGCCGGCGGCTGGTGGCTGTCGACGCATGAGGCGACCGCGCAGAACTTCTTCATGCTCGCAGCCGCCTCGATGGTCGTGCTCGGCGTGCTCTCATGCGCAAGCGTGGTGCTGACGCGCTGGGGGCCGAAGCGCGCACCGATTGCGAAGGTAAGTCCCGCGCTGTCCTGACGCCTATCGTCGTCGCGCCCTCTGTGAGAAAGATCACGGAGCGGGCACCCGGTGCGCCGTGAACTCCACGTTGAGACGCCATGTCGCGCCGTGGTCGCCGGAGACTTCGCCGCGCCAGAGAAAGGAATTTGGCGTGATCTCAGAAAAGCTCCAGCGTGCCAGCCGTCCGTCCGGCCGCGTGCCCAACTGCACGATATCGGCGCCCTCGGCGCGGCCGATCATCTGCAGGAAGGTGCGCGTCACCGGATCGGTCCACTGTATCAGCCAGGCGTCGAGCTCTCCATCGTAGACCCTGAGCGTGGTGCCGTAGGAATTGGCGTTGGCATCGGCCTCGCGCAACTCGCCGCGCGGCGGCACGATCCAGACATCCTGGATCGCGCGGCCTTCGAGTGCCCAGCCGAAGTGCCACTCGCCCTTTCGCTCTCGCCTGGTGCCGTCCTCGGCGATGTGGGTGACATCGAGATCCCAGGACCCGACGAAGCGGCCGTAGAGATCCATCTTGCCGGCGCGGTCGGCTGCAGCACCGTCCGCGCCGAGCGCTTCGAGGAACGGGTTCATCACGCCGCTTCCCGCCCGAGCTTGTTCTGCATTGCGCTCACGCCGAGATGCATCTGGGAGGAGATGTAGGGCGCGATCTCGTTCGGCAGCACATCGGCGATCCACGTCACGCGGCTGCGGCAGTCGCCGTCGGCGAACACCTGGATGGATGCGCTGTGCTGCTTCAGCCGCTCGCTGACGATGGCATAGACCAGCCGCCGCCGTGCATCGTCGCAATCGACCAGCAATTCACGCGCCACCGTGCCGTTGGAGAAGGTGACGATACGCGCGTCGCCGTCGAGCTTGGTGTCGAGCACGAAGCCCGGTACCAGGCGTGTATGCAGCGCGCCGAAATCGCGTAAGGCATCCCAGACCTGATCAGGATGCGCGTCGATGATGAATTCCTTGTGGATGGAAGCCATGGGGTGATTCCTTTTTTTGCATGTGGAATCGTCATTGCGAGGAGCGAAGCGATGAAGCAATCCATGCTTCCGCAAGCGGCGAAATGGATTGCTTCGCTCCGCTCGCAATGACGGCGGCGATGACGGTGTTGCTCACGTGCACACCGCCTCGATATTGTTGCCGTCGGGGTCGATCAGGAACGCCGCGTAATAGGTCGGGCTGTAATCCTTGCGATGGCCGGCTGCGCCGTTGTCGCGGCCACCGGCTTTCAATCCTTCGCTGTGGAATGTCTTGATCGCGTCGTGGTCCGGCGCGCGGAATGCGACATGGGCGCCGCCATTGCTCTTGCCCTTGTGCAGATGCAGCCACAGCGCCGGCTCGCCCTTCGGGCCGAAACCGGCGCCACTGTCATCGCGCGAGCACAGGACATAGCCGAGCGGAGCCAGCGCCGCGGTATAGAAACGCACGCTGGCGTCGAGATCGCCGACGTGCAGTCCGATATGGTCATACATGATTGTTCTCCAGTGCTAGGGCGCGCCTGACGACGCGCGGGACTGGAGGAGGTTAGCTAGTGCAGCGCCAGCCGTTCTTGGAAAATCTTGCGGTCGCCGCGCGACGCTTTTCGGAACGCATGCGGTGAGACGCCGGCGGCGCGGTGGAACGTGCGCACGAAATTGGAGAGATCGCCGAAACCGACGTCGTAGGCGATCTCGGTGATCGGGCTGTCGTCGTCGGCCAGTCGCCGCGCCGCGTGGCGCAGCCGCGAGCGCACGAGATATTGATGCGGCGTCACGCCGAGGACTTCCGAGAACAGCCTGAGGAAATGGAACGTGCTGATGCCGGCCTGATCCGCCGCATCATCCAGCCCGATATCCCGCTGTGAATGTGCATCGATCCACAGCGCCGCCTCGACCGCGCGGCGGCGATCGCGTAAGGCGGCCGTCACCGGCCTCGCCGCGCGTCCCGAGACCATCTCGATGAAACGGCTGGCCAGGAGATGGCCGGCCTCGTCGAGGCCGATGTCGCTGTTGCCATCTGCTGCCGTTTGCGCAAGCTCGCCCAGCACCATCAATTCCGGCAGCGGCGGCACCGATCCGATCTGCCAGACCGCGCGGCTGTCGCCGATCGCCTGCACCAGCTCCGGATGCAGGTAGAACGACAGGCATTGGTCGCCGCCGACATGGTCATGGGTGCAGGTATATTCGTCGCCGGGATGGCCGACCAGGATCGCGCCGGTCACCAGCTCATGGAAACGGCCGCGGCAATGGCAGCCGAAGCTGCCCTTGCAGACGTAGGAAATCGAATGCGCATCATATTGTTCGGCAAACGGTTTCTCGCCGGGCACCGCGGTGCAGCGGAACTCGTTCACGGCAATGCGCTCACGTTGCAACAGCGGCCTTCGGATCATGCCTTAAGACTTAGCGATCTGCCCGCGGCGGCGCAACGCCCCAAGCAGCACATCCGGAATCCTGACGTTTTCCGTTAAGGAGAACGCGAGAGGCGACTTGGCGAAAGCCTCGGTCTCGGCTAATCAGGAGCGGCAACGCGATCCGCGGGCGTAGTTCAATGGTAGAACGGCAGCTTCCCAAGCTGCATACGAGGGTTCGATTCCCTTCGCCCGCTCCAACCCTTTGCGTCACCCGACGTCGAATTTGACGCCTTGCGCCAACGGCAGTTCGCGCGAATAGTTGATGGTGTTGGTCGCCCGTCTCATGTAGCCGCGCCACGCGTCGGATCCGGATTCGCGGCCGCCGCCGGTTTCCTTTTCGCCGCCGAACGCGCCGCCGATTTCGGCGCCTGATGGGCCGATATTGACGTTGGCGATGCCGCAATCCGAGCCGACCGCGGAGATGAAGGTCTCGGCCTCGCGGATGTCGATCGTGAAGATCGATGATGCGAGCCCCTGAGGCACTGCATTGTGGCTGGCGATCGCCTCGGCAAGATCGTGGTAGCGCATCACGTACAGGATCGGCGCAAACGTCTCGCGCGGCACTGGCCCCGTTTGGGACGGCATCTCGACCAAAGCGGGGGCGACGTAATAGGCGCCAGAGGATTGATGGTCCACGCGGGTCCCGCCATGCACCTTGCCGCCGAGCGAGGTGGCTTCATCCAGCGCGCGGCCCATCGCCTCGAAGGCGGCCGCATCGATCAGCGGGCCGACCAAAGTGAGCGGCTCGCGCGGGTCGCCGATCGTCACGGAACGATAGACGCGGCTGAGCCTCGAGACGAAATCATCGGCGATATCTTCGTGCACGAACAGGCGGCGCAGCGAGGTGCAGCGCTGTCCGGCGGTACCCATCGCGGAAAACGCGATGCTGCGCAAGGCGAGATCCTGATCGGCGGACGGCGTGACGATCGCGGCGTTGTTGCCGCCGAGCTCGAGAATGGCGCGGCCAAAGCGCGCGGCGACGCGCGGGCCCACCTGCTTGCCCATCCGCGTCGATCCGGTGGCCGACAGGATGGCGAGGTCGGGATGATCGACCATAATCTCGCCGACCGTGCGGTCGCCCTGCACGAGTTCGGCCAGCCCCTGCGGCGCGTCACCGAAACGTGCAAGCGCGCGTTCGACGATCGCCTGCACCGCGCGCGCAGTCAGCGGCGTTTTCTCCGAAGGCTTCCACACCACAGCGTTGCCGCACACCAGCGCAAGCGCTGCATTCCAGCACCACACGGCAACCGGAAAGTTGAACGCCGTGATGATGCCGCACACGCCGGCCGGATGCCAGGTCTCCATCATCCGATGACCGGGGCGTTCGGATGCGATCGTCAATCCATAAAGCTGGCGCGACAGGCCGACGGCGAAGTCGCAGATGTCGATCATCTCCTGCACCTCTCCGAGCCCTTCGGAGAGAATCTTGCCAGCCTCGATCGTCACCAGCCGCCCGAGCAGTTCTTTCGAGCTGCGCAATTCCTCGCCGAGCAGGCGGACCAGTTCGCCCCGGCGCGGGGCGGGGACGGTTCGCCATGTCAGGAACGCAGTCCGCGCGCGAGCAATCGCTGCGCGCGTGTCGTCGTCGCTTCCGGGCTTGAGACGCCCGATGATCTGGCCGTCGATCGGCGAGCGGGCGATCAGACTGCCGTCGGCGACGAAGGCCGGCAGAGCCCCGAGCTTCGTCAGGAGATCGATGGCTTCGTTGGCAACAGTGGAGCTTGGCGTGGAGGTGCTCATGGCGGATGTCCTCGGATCAGCGGTCGCGCATGAAGCGCGCGCTCGATTTGCTATAGCGTTTTCGAGCGAAGTGGACACCGGTTCGCGTGAAGAAAACGCGTCAAAACAAGAATCTAGAGCTTCGGTTCTGATTCAATCAGAACCGAAAATGCTCTAGCAAGTCCCGCAAGCACTCGTCCGCGTCAAGTCCACCCGCCGCCACGCGAAGAATCTTCGCGCGGCGGCGCTCAGTGCCGGGTGTTATGGCCGTGCTTCCAGGATCAGGTTGAACGGCGTTTCGGTGGCGCGCCGGAACCGGGTGAAGCCGGCCTCGCGGGCAATCTCGCGAAGCCTGGCCTCGCCGGCCTGTGCGCCCAAGGCGAGCCCGACCTCCTGGTCCAGCGAGGCCGGCGTGCAGACCATGGTCGAAGCCGCATAGTAGACCCGCCCGATCGGATTGAGATTGTCCTCCAGCCGGTCGTTGGCGAAGGGCTCGACCAGCATGCAGGTGCCGTCCTTGGCCATGGTGCTGCGGGTATGCTTGAGCGCGCCGACCGGGTCGCCCATGTCGTGCAGGCAGTCGAAGAAGCACACGAGATCGTAGCCGTTTGCCGGAAAAGTCTTCGCGGTGTGCGTCTCGAAGGTCATGCGATCGGACAGTCCCGCATCCCGCGTCAGCTCGCGCGCGGCCTGGATCGAGCCCTCGTGATAGTCGAACCCGAAGAATTTGGATTTCGGGAACGCCTCCGCCATCAGCCGGGTCGATATGCCGTGGCCGCAACCGACATCGGCCACCTTCGCGCCCCGCTTCAGCTTGTCGACGACGCCCTCCAGCGCGGGCAGCCATTCCTGCACCAGATGATGCTTGTAGCCGGTGCGGAAGAAGCGTGCCGTTCCGCAGAACAGGCATTCGCTGCGCTTGTTCCAGCCGACGCCCTTGCCGGTCTTGAATGCATCGGAGATCTTCGATTCATCAAGAAATGTCGCCTCGACGAGGTTGCCGACCGCGCCCAGGAAAACCGGGCTTTCCTCGTCCGCCAGCGCCATGGCCTGTTCCGGCAGCATCGAGAACTTTCCGGATTTGGTGTCATATTCGACGTAGCCCGAGGCCGCTTGCGCCGACAACCACTCGCGCACATAGCGCTCCGCGGTGCCTGTCGCTTTCGCCAGCTCTGCGGAGTTCATCGGTCCCTTCTCGGCCAACGCCTTGTAGAGGCCGAGCCTGTCGCCGATCAGCATCAGCGACGCGTTCATCGCGGCGCCGATGTCACCAATCATCTTGCCCATGAAAGAGTTCAGGCGGTCATTATCAACTTCCATGATATGCCTCCATCGAAATTGTCTTTCGCCAAAATGTCACGTCGACGCTGCGGAAGCGGACCTTGCAGGACGCAAGACCGCTCCATCGCAGCGCCTGGCCGATGGTAAGGCCGTTTCGGGGTGGGGAGCGAGGCGTTACGTCTCACGACAGCGAGATCGCCGTCACAAGCGCGCGAGCGGTAACGCAAACTTGCTCCGCTCTCTTCTCTCATCACTGCAGTGCATGGCAGCGAGGCTGACGGATGTTGCGTCGGCAACACCGCCATGCACCGCGTCGTATCACGCGCCCTGCGGCACCTGGTCGAGGAAGCCGGTGATGCTCTTGATCCGGCCGTCCTTCAGCACCGCGAAGTCCGTGCCCTTGATCGGGCTGTCGGTGCCATCAGGACCGAGGCCCCAGGAAAAGCGGAGATGGTCGCCGAAACCGTTGGGTTCGCCGATCAGTTTGAACTTGAACGCCGGAAATTTTTCCTGGACGCCTGATATCAGCGCATCGACGCCTTCGTGGCCGTCGCCGCTCATCAGCGGATCGACATAGCGTGCGTCGGCGGTCCAGTTCTCGGCCAGCATCTCGCGGCGCCGGCTCGGCGTGCGCTCGTTCCACAGTTCGATATAGCGGCTTGCGATGGTGTTGTGGTCGGTCATCTTGCTCTCCTTCGCGTATCGCCGAATGGATCGGCTGCTGCGAACTATCGGATGTTGGCGTGAGCTAATCGATTACCTCCGAGGTTATCGCCTGCTGCTTGGAAATCTGCGGTGGTGCGCGAAACCGGATCACGTGCCAGTCGTTGGTTTCGCGCTGGAGCAGTTCGAACAAAACTCTTCGAGTTCTAGATTCCGGGTCTCTGGATCCAGTGATCGCCGACCTTCGCATAGGATCGCTTCACCGCCGCCGAGGCGGTCCGGTGTGCGATGTCCTCTTGCCTGATGTCGCCCGCTTGGGCCGGCGCCGCAATTCCTTGTGCGGGTGCGTTCCTCGCCGAAATGGAGCTAATATAGCAGTCCTGCGTTTCGTTGGTGCTTGATCGAGGTCAAACCTTCCGCCGATGCCTGTCCGACCATGGCGCCGGCGAGCAAAGGGGAGTGAGCTTGAGCGAGAAGAACAGACCACCGGAAGAGAAGCCGAGCGCCGACACTGATTGGGCGGTGCAGACGCTGCTATGGCCAATGGCGGCCACGCGATTGGCGCTGGAGGCCTATCTGCATTGGTTCGCTGATCGCGAGCCCACGCCGTCCGAGCCGGAGAGCGAACCGCCGCTGTCCTGGACCACGCCGAACGTGATCGCGCTGCAGCTCGCCTCGATGCGGCTGCGGGATTTTTCGCGCAAGGCGACGGGCCAGCCGCTTCTGATCTGCGCTCCATTTTCGCTGCACGAGGCCTTGGTCGCCGATTTCGCACCTGGCCATAGCCTGGTGCAGGCGCTGCTGCAGGGCGGCATGGATCGCATCTATGTCACCGACTGGTGCTCGGCGACATCAGAGATGCGCTATTTGTCGATCGACAGCTATCTCGCCGATCTCAACGTGGCGGTCGATGACATCGGCGCACCGGTCGATCTCATCGGCTTGTGCCAGGGCGGGTGGCTGTCGCTGGTCTATGCCGCCCGTTTTCCACACAAGGTGCGACGGCTCGTGCTCGCCGGTGCGCCGGTCGACGTCTCCGTGCCCTCAGATCTGTCGCGGATGGTGGCAAGTATGCCAAAGCAAGCGTTCGACGAGTTGGTGCACCAGGGAGAGGGCATCATAAGCGGCAAGCATACGCTTCGCTTCTGGAGCATGCCGCTTACCCTCCATGACGTCGAAGCGACCTTGCAGCGGGATGTCGGCGATGGATCGGAGCAGGGCGCGGCCCTGCTGGCGCGCTTCGAGCGCTGGGATCGCAAGCTGCTGGATTTGCCGGGAACCTTTTATCTCGAGGCGACCAACTGGATCTTCCGCGAGAACCGGATCGCCGCGGGACGCTTCATCGCGCTCGGCCGCAAGATCGATCTCGCCGAGGTCACGGTGCCGGTCTTCGTGCTGGCAGCAGAGAAGGACATTGTCGTGCCGCTTGAGCAGGCGCTCGCCACGGTGCGCCTGCTCGGGACGCCGCCGCAATGGCTGGAGCAGTCCTCCGAGCCGTGCGGTCACCTCGGTCTTTTCATGGGGCGCGAGAGCTTGAGCCAGTCGTGGCGTCGGATCATCCACTGGCTCCAGGCCGGTGGTAACGATGTTGCGGAGCCAAGGCCCAGGATCAGGGCGTGAGACGAAAGCCTTCAGCGGGATGCCGCGCTATCTCAACTCGGCCACGGTGAGTGGGCGCGTCGCATTGGACACGGCAATATGCTGAACGGTGGGCTGCCGGCGCGAAGCTTCAGTTTGGTCGCTGCTTCGGCCGTGAACCGCCAGCAGCATGATCGCGACCGCGGCGGCAACACCAAGCGCAATGATCTTGCGATGGGTGCCACGATCCGCGCTGATCAATGAATGGTTCATGGCACATCTCGGTCAATTCTATCCTGGTCAGGCGTTCAGGCGTTCAGGCGGTTCAGCGCGGCGCGGTTCCGCAATTCGATCCGGCGCGAGGTCGCCAGCGCGATGGCGCCGGACTGCTCCAACTGGGTGAAGGTGCGTGACACGGTCTCGATGGTGAGGCCGAGGTAATCGGCAATGTCCTGGCGCGACATCGCAAGTTCGATCGATGTCGTGCTGGCGGTGCGGCGGGCGATATCGAGCAGGAATCCCGCGACCCGCTCCTCGGCGGTCTTGATCAGGAGCAGCATGTGATTGCGGAAGCGCTGCAGTTCGCGCGTGGTGGCATCCCAAAGCTGCTGCGCCAGATCCTTCTCGCGCTCGGCACGCAGCATCACCGCGCTGCGCTTGACGATCAGGACCTGCGCCCCGTTCACAGCCTCGGCGGAAGACGAGTGCGTTTCGGCCGCCTCAAAGCCGAAGATGTCGCCCGGCAGATAAAACCCACCGATCTGGCGCCGGCCGTCCTCCAGCATCTTGTAGGTGCGGATAGTGCCTGACACCACCTGATAGAGATATTCGGCCTCGTCATCTTCGCCGTAGATCTCGGCATTGCGTGCGTATTGAAAGGGCGTGCCCATCAGCGCAAGCGGACCCTGCATGGCCGGGTTTCCGAGACGGTGCGGCGTGCTCGCTGCCTGGCGGAGGACGGGGCGGGAAGCGTCGGTGTGCATGGCGGGCTCCTTCAAATCATCTGATGGAGCCAGAATGCCCGCTTGCACCGCGTCTGAAAATTCGGAGCCCTTCCCTAAGGAAGATTACGGAGGGTAGGTCTCCCGAGATGTCGTAGCCCGGGTGGAGCGCACAGGCTGGGCAAGAATTTCGCGGATTTCGGGAAGTTGAGGTACGATTCGCGGATGGTGAATCGTCTTTACA
>NZ_JAQMIL010000104.1:0-23705 GCF_029990105.1 Bradyrhizobium sp. Arg237L
CCTACCCCCGTGCTTTTTGTTGCACGGGGCCCATGGGTGCAACCGGCACCCGGCTTTCCCTGCGCCCTCTGATTTCAAGGAGGGTGAAACGAGACGCAAAGCTCGGGCATTTCATGTCGCGAGAATGCGGACCCACATCGTCTCACCAAACTCCATCGTCATGCCCCGCGAAGGCGGGGCATCCAGTAACCCGCGGCGTCTGAGCGTAAGCACTACCGCCTGTGGAATACTGGATCGTCCGGTCAAGCTGGACGATGACAGCGGAGCGCTGTTTGACATTCGAATCAGAGCCTCTCCGCCGTCATTGCGAGGAGCGCAAGCGACGAAACAATCCACGTCTCCGCGAGCGGCGAGATGGATTGCTTCGCTTCGCTCGCAATGACGGTCTCCGTCCCGTAGCTTGTCCACCAAGCACGGAACAACACCTTCCCGTTAATTCCCCGTCACGTTGAACCTCGCCGGCGCTTGCGTGACCAACTACTCGGCATGCTGCGGACGACGGGGCTGACAGGACATCATGAAAATCGCGTTGCTGGCGATCTTAGGTCTGGCATTCGGGGCGCTGGGCGGCGCCGCGCTCGGCATCAGTGCCGGGCTTGCCTGGATCGGAATCTTCAAAACCTCGAATTTTGAAGGCGATAGCGGCGCGCTGGTGTTCTTCACCTTCATGCCGATGGGCGCTGTGATCGGCGGCATTGGCGGCGCGCTGCTGTTCGCCGTGCTCGCGATCCGCGACGCCGAGGTCGCAATCGAGCACGAGCCTGTAGCCCGTCGCGACCGCTGATGGGCCACGGACGGCGGATTCGGGCAAAATCTCGCAAAAAAGTCTGCATTTGTGCAATGCAAAAATAACAATTGCGTTCTGGCACGGCCGCTCTATTTGAGACGGTGAAATTTGAAGTGCAGCAATCTGGCGCGGCGTCGGTGCGGACGCCCATTTGCCGTTGCTGTTTTGCAATCCAGATTCGGGAAGACGATAAATGACAGAGCATAGTCTCTGGCGTTTTTCGCGCGCGTTTCACCGCGCGATCAACGAACGCCAATTCGCGGATATTGCCGCCCTGCTCGACGAGGACGTCGAATGGGCGATCTATGGACCGATCGACCTGTTTTCTTTCTTCGGTGCACGTCACGGCAAGCCCGCCGCGCTTGAGGTGATCAGGCAGATCGCCGAGAACTTCTGCGTCCGCCGCTTCGAGCGCGAGTCCATCATGCTCGGCGCCGATTCCGCGGCATCGATGATGCGCTATTCGCTGACCGCGCAGGATTCGAATAAGCCGATCGCGGTGCGGATCGCGCATTTCGCGCAATTCCGTGGCGGCCTGCTGACCCGCTTGCGCGTCCTGGTCGACAGCTTCGACCTGGTCGAGCAGACCGTCGGCTATCCGATCCACCTGCCGCGGATCGCAGCGGCGCAATAAGCGCCTCGCCGTCGTCATCATTCGCTGGACCAGTTTCGTCGTACCCGGGCGCTTCCCGGGTATCCAAATGCCTTCCTTCGCCAGCCCCGGGAAGGCGTGGATGGCCGGGACATCAGCCTGAACGCTTTTTCACGCTCTTGTGCCCGGCCATGACGATCCGATCCGTGCTACATGCTGTCGCGCCGACAACAACGTCGTCGTCACAAATTTGCGCTACGCTATACGTATTACTCTGCCTGGAATGCGGGCTGCGGGAATGACTTTCAAACGACGATCTGGCTGGGCGTGGTTGCCGGTACTGGCTGCGGGCTTCGGCATTGCGATGGTGCTGCCGGCGGCGGCGCAGACGTCGCCGCAAATCTCCGCTCAAATTTCCTCTCAAATTTCCCCTTGGAACGGTATCCACGATGCGACGCCGGCGGCCGAGGAGGCCGAGCCCGAGCCCGAGGCAAATGACGCCGACGTGATGAAGGACGTCGACGTGGACAAGCTCGACTGGAGCCTGCTCAGCGCCGATGCCTCGCCTTCCGACACCGTGCTGACGCCGAAGAAGGCCGCAGCGCCGAAGAAGGCGGACGGCAGTGATGCCGCATGGTCGTCGAACAACAACGCGAACGGCACGTCCGCGGTCTCGGTCAAGCAATCGATCTCGCCGTTCTGGGACACGCGGATCGGCGCCGACATGACGGTCGCGCGCCAGGGCACGCTGACCAATTCGGAGTTGCTGTCGGAACGGCTCGCCAATGGCGGCAGTCTGCCGCAATCCTCCGGCACCGCCTGGGCCGCGATCACCGCGCCGGGCGTTGCCTCGATCTGGGACAAGACCTCGGTCGAGGCCCGCGTCGATCCCGGCAGCGACCAAACCCGGTTCGGGACCTCGATCAGCAAGTCGGTGCCGCTCGCCGACCAGTATTCGCTGACGCTGCAGAACGGCTACAACCTGATCCAGCAGGGCATGGTGCCGGTGCCCGGCATCGTCAGCCATCCCTCGCGGAGCTATGAGGCCGATCAATCGGCGAGGCTGAGCATCAATAACAGCGGAACCAGCTTCATCGCCGGCCAGACGCTGACGACCGGCGACGACAAATGGCTGCACCGGATCGGCGCCGAGCAGAAGCTGTTCGACGGCGTCACCATCTCCGGCTCGATCGGGGAAAGCGCGCAAGGGCCGGCCAACAAGAGCCTGACGGCCGGGTTCAAGCGAAGCTGGTGAGGCCGGCCGCGGTCGTAATCCCTTAAGGAATGATCGAACCATTGCCGCAACTTGGCCTAGATGCGGCCAAAATCGGGCGCCCATAGTTGCCGCTCACATCGTGCGGTGGGGGACTTCCGCGCTCGCGTCATTGCGTAACAGAGGAATAGCCGATGAACGCTACCAATCGTTCCGAGCAAGTTGAACAAGAAGCAGAGACGGAAATCGACAACAACCTCGCCGCCGTCTCGGACGTCGAGGCTGGCATCCGCGACTTCGTGCGCAACGATATCGCCTATCTGCGCCGGTCGCCGCAGGCAAGCACGGAACCACTCGAGCCGAACACCGAGGCCACCGTGAACAATGTCAACTCGCTGATCCAGCGCGTCGCCGGCACGTCGCTCGCAGAGATCGAGAAGTTGATCTCCGAGCTCGAAAGCCTGCGCGACCTCCTGCACGCCGAAGGCCAGCGCGTCCAGCGCGAGATCTCGGGCTACGCCCAGCTCAGCCAGGCCGCGATGAAGTCGACTCGCATGATCGCCGACAACGTCACGCAGTGGAAACGCGCCGCCGACGGGCTGCGCAACAGCTAGTCTCGGCGATTGCTACAAGAAGTTCATGACCGCCGCATCACCTGTGCGGAGGATGCGGCGGTTTCTATTTGACTAAAATGATTTGAAAGATAAAAGCGCAGCACGCGACCGAGCATGATGGGGAAAAGATCATGCTCAAACTCGGAGCGTGAAGATTTCTTGACTTGCGCGTGATCGTTTCGATCCGGATCACGCCGTGACGGATGCCGCTTTGGCACGCCGTTTCTTGGGGAAAACAGCACTGATGCAAAGCGTTCGGCCCGACAACACCGATCCCATCCCGCTGCGGCAATCGCCGCACAGTGTCGGCACCATCATGCTCCGCTTCGTCGGATTGCTGATCGCGGCGACCGTGGTGATGGTGTTGATCTGGAGCCGCTGACGCCTTCGCAACGGCGTGATGGCTAGGCTGCTATGGTTAGCAGAAGCTGAAGATCAGCGCCGGACGATCGCGCTGCCCTCGAGCGTGAAGGCGCCGTCGGCATAGCCCTTCACCACCATGCCGGTGGTCAGCATCACCGCAACCGTGACGGTCGCGAAAATTGCGCCCAGAACTTTCAGTCCGACACGATCTGCCATAGTTGTCCTCACGGTGCTTACCCTGGGTCTGATATGGCCGGCAGAAAGTTCAAAATGGGTTAGCAAATAGATCGTATCCGGAATTCGTCGAATACGGTTAAAGAGCCGGACGGTTCCCGTAACCGCGCAAGCCGGGTTTCAGCCTGCCTTCCGGCGCGGAACGAAGGCGGTGGCGAGGAACGAGAACACGAGTTCGCCGTGCTGGTTGGTGCCGGTGTTGCGGCCCTGCAGGATGCCCCATTCGGGACGCTTCTCGGAGGTGCGCTTGGTCTCGACCACATTGGCATAGCTGATGGTGTCGCCGGCCAAGACCGGCTTGATCCAGCGCAGCTCACGAAAACCGGGCGAAGGTCCCCACACCGCGACCTCTTCCCCGCGCGCGGCTGTCTCCTGCGCCAGACGCTTGCCGTCGGCAACCAGGAGCTTCATGCAGACGGAGGCGACGTGCCAGCCCGATGCTGCCAAGCCGCCGAACAGCGACTTTCGTCCTTCCTCCTCGTCGAGATGAAAGCGCTGCGGATCGAACTGAGCCGCGAAGCGCTTGATGTCCTCGGCGGTGAAGGTGAACGAGCCGAGCTCGCGCCGCGCGCCGATATCGATATCCTCAAAGAAGCGCATCGATGCTACCCCGCCACCGCTTCGGCTCGCCGGCGGACGATGATCGGCGACTCCATCTCGCACAACACCACGCCGGCCGCGTTGCGCACCGTGCATTTGAAGGTCACGATGCCGGTCGAAGGCCGGCTGCGCGAAACCCGCGCCTCGACCACATCGACATCCAGCGTCAAATCGTCGCCGGGGCGCAGCGGCGACAGCCAGCGCATCTCATTGACGCCGGGCGAGCCGAATGACGCCGTGCGGCAGATAAAGCCGTCGGCCAGCATCCGCATCGTGAGCGAGCCGAGATGCCAGCCCGAGCCGGACAGTCCCTTCAGCATCGATCGTTTCGCCGCCTCTTCGTCGAGATGCATCGGCTGTGGATCGAACTCGGCGGCAAAAGCCAGGATCTCCTCGCGGGTGACGTGGCGCGGGCCGAAGGTGCCGAAATGGCCTATCTTGAAGTCTTCGAACGTGAGTGTGGTCATGCTGGGGATTTCAGGAGACAGGGGCCTGATTGTGGCCGTTATTTGCGGCAATCTCAACCCGCCCGCCCGCATGGCTTGCTTTTAAGGGGGGATCACCATAGCGGGGGAGCACCGTCCTTGCGTACCGCTCCCCGGCTTGCCCGGACAGAGGTTCGGAGCTAGCCCTGCTTCGGCGCGACTCAAGATCGATTGGCCGGGAGAATCCACCGATGTTCGATTTTCAAGACCTGTTTCAGTGGGACCGCTTCATCACCCCCACGATCATCAAGACGTTCTACTGGCTGGTCATCGGCGTGATCGTGCTGTTCGGCATTTACGGAATCCTCTGGAGCCTGGCCGCAATGGCGATCAGCCCGTTCGGCGGCTTCATCCTGCTGCTCGCCTCGCTCACCAGCATCGTGGTCGGCATCGTGCTCTCGCGCATCGCCGCCGAATTCATCCTGATCGTGTTCCGCATCAACGAGCATCTCGGCGCGATCCGCGACCAGGGCGGAATGCGGTAGGAATTTCCACCGTCATTGCGAGCCACCGGGTCGGCGCAAAGCGCCGCCCGATGACAGGCTCCGCGAAGCAATCCATATCGCCGCTTGCGGAGAGGTGGATTGCTTCGTCGCTGCGCTCCTCGCAATGACAGCGAAAGGTGGTGATTACGTATTAAACCTGAAATGCATCACGTCGCCGTCGGCGACGACGTAGTCCTTGCCTTCCAGGCGCAGCTTACCGGCGTCGCGGGCGCCGGCTTCGCCGCCGAGCGCGACGTAGTCGTCATAGGCGATGGTCTCGGCGCGGATGAAGCCCTTCTCGAAATCGGTATGGATCACGCCGGCCGCCTGCGGCGCCTTGGTGCCGCGGTCGATGGTCCAGGCGCGCGCTTCCTTCGGGCCGACGGTGAAATAGGTGATGAGATGAAGCAGTTCGTAGCCGGCGCGGATCAGGCGGTCCAGACCGGCCTCCTCGAGCCCGAGCGTGTCCAGAAAATCGGCACGCTCCTCGCGTGACAGCGTCGCGATCTCGGCTTCGATCTTGGCGGAGATCACGACGGCGACCGCGCCCTCTTTCTTCGCCTGCTCGAACACCTGCTTCGAAAAGCTGTTGCCGTCCTTCGCCGAGCTCTCCTCGACATTACAGACATAGAGCACTGGTTTGGAACTCAGAAGCCCGAGCATGCGGAAGGCGCGCTCCTCTTCCGGCTTGCGCTCGAGCGCACGTGCGGGTCGCCCCTCACGCAACAGCACCAGCGCGCGGTTGACGAGATCGAGCTGTTCCTTGGCGTCCTTGTCGTTGCCCTTGGCCTTCTTGGTGAGATTGTCGACGCGCTTCTCGAGGCTGTCGAGATCGGCGAGCATCAATTCGGTTTCGATGGTCTCGATGTCAGCCAGCGGCGCGATCTTGCCCTCGACATGCGTGATGTCGGAATCCTCGAAGCAGCGCACCACATGCGCGATCGCATCGACCTCACGGATGTTGGCGAGGAACTGGTTGCCGAGCCCTTCGCCCTTGGAGGCGCCGCGGACCAGGCCGGCGATATCGACGAAGGTCAGCCGGGTCGGAATGATCTGCGCCGACTTTGCCACAGCCGCGAGCTTGTCGAGCCGCGGATCGGGGACGGCGACCTCGCCGACATTCGGCTCGATAGTGCAGAACGGATAGTTGGCCGCTTGCGCTGCGGCCGTCTCCGTCAGCGCATTGAACAGCGTCGACTTGCCGACATTGGGCAACCCGACGATCCCGCATTTGAATCCCATCGTACTTTCCGATCTCCCGCGCGAATGTGCAGCGGCTGAATTGACTGAGGTCGCCCTCGATGACGAGCGTTACTTTCCGCCCTCTTCCTTGCTGTCGAAAAAGCCCTTCGCCTGCAGCGTCAGATGCACCTTGTTCTGGAACGACGAATCCTGTCCCGCCGCCAGCAGGCCGGCATTGTCGGCGACTGCCTCGCAGAGCGCCTCGACCCACGGCCGGTCGTTCTTGGCGAAATCCGACAGCACGTGACTGTGCACGAGTTCCTTGATCCCGGGATGACCGATCCCGAGCCGGACCCGGCGATAGTCGTTGCCGATATGCGCGGAGATCGAGCGCAAGCCATTGTGCCCGGCGATGCCGCCGCCGACCTTGACCCGCACCTTTGCCGCCGGCAGCTCAAGCTCGTCCTGGAACACGGTGATATCGCCGGCCGAAAGCTTGAAGAAATTCTGCGCTTCCTGCACCGCGCGCCCGGACTCGTTCATGTAGGTGGTCGGCTTCAGCAGCACCACCTTCTCGCGACCGAGCAGGCCTTCGGATGTCTCGCCCTGAAAGCGGCGGCGCCATGGTGCGAAACCATGACGCCGCGCAATCTCATCGACGGCCATGAATCCGATGTTGTGCCGGTTATCAGCGTATTTCGCGCCGGGATTACCGAGGCCAACAAAGAGTCGCATGACGCGGCATCCCGCGCTGGCGCGCTATCACTTCTTCTTGTCGCCACCGGCCGGTGCCTTGGCACCCGCCGCTGGAGCCGCAGCACCCGCTGCCGGAGCAGCCGCACCTGCAGCCGGAGCGGCAGCGCCTGCCGCCGGGGCCGCACCTGCCGCCGCCTTCTGCTCTTCGGCGTAGCCGGACGGCGGCACGATGGTCACCAGCGTGGCGTCCTCGCGCGACAGCGCCTTCACGCCCTTCGGCAGCTTGATGTCGGACAGATGCAGCGAGTAGCTGATTTCCAGTGCGCCGACATCGGCGTCGATGTACTGCGGAATGTTCTCGACCGAGCATTCGAGGTCGATCGTGTGGGTGACGATGTTGACGGTTCCGCCGCGCTTCACGCCGGGCGCCGTTTCCGCGTTGATGACGTGCAGCGGAACACTGACGCGGATGGTCGCGCCTTCGCCGAGCCGCATGAAGTCGACGTGAAGCGGGAAGTCCTTCACCGGGTCGAGGTGATAGTCGCGCGGAATCACGCGGTGCTTCTTGCCGTCGAGATCGATGTCGAACAGCGTCGTCAGGAACCGGCCAGCGAGGATGCGCTGGCGCAGCTCGCGGTCGTCGACCGAGATGGTCAGCGGGGGCTTGTTGTCACCATAGATCACTCCGGGAACTTTCCCGGCGCGACGCTCAGCCCGGGCGGCCCCCTTGCCGCTCTTCGGACGTGCGGTCGCCTTCAATTCCTTGACGGTCGCCATCAGTCTAAGTCCTTGTTTTGCAAAAAGTTAAAGGCCGCATCGCGGCCCCGTTTCGCGTGCCGCAGCAAGCCTCCAGGGGTGCGGGGGCTGCGGACGTAGCGGGCTTTTAGCCCCAAAGGGCCGAAATGACAAGGAAAATGGGCGGCCTCGAGGGGCGACCCGTAGCCCGGGTGAAGTGCAGCGAAACCCGGGAAAACTCACCGCGGGGGCAACGGTCCCGGGTTGCGCTGCGCTTCACCCGGGCTACGAGAGATCAGGTCCCTCCGAGCTTGGCCTCCAGCGCTGCGATCCGCGCCTTCAGCGCCTCGTTTTCCTCGCGCGCCAGGCGGGCCATGTCCTTCACCGCCTCGAACTCCTCGCGCCGGACGACATCGAGGTCGCGCAGAACGCGTTCGGCCTGGTTGCGCATGACCGAGTCGACTTCGCGCTTGACGCCCTGGGCGGCGCCGGCGGCATCGTTCATGAGACGGCCGATCTCGTCAAAAAACCGGTTCGTGGTCTGGGTCATCTAGCTCTCCGCACTCCCTAACGATCAAGACAATGGCAATCAAAGGCGCGTGGTTCAAGGCCGCAAATGACCCATGATGCCGCTCGCCTTGTCATGCTCCGGTTTCCTTGCAATCGTACTCAACGCCCAGGAATAGAGAATCGCTAACCGAGAAACGCCCATGATCGACCAGCAGATCGATATTCCGACCAAAGACGGCAAGATCACCACTTTCATCACCCATCCCGAGCGCGGCGGCCCGTTTCCGGTGATCATCTTCTACATGGATGCGCCGGCGATCCGCGAAGAGCTGCGCGACATGGCGCGCCGGCTCGGTACGTCCGGCTACTATGTGATGCTGCCGAACCTCTATTACCGCGCCGGCGTCATGGAGCTTGGGCCGATCAATCCCGACCCGGAATCGCCCGAACGCAAGCGCATGTTCGAATTGATGCAGTCGATCAACATTCCCGTGGTGATGGAAGACACCAAGGCCCTGCTCGCCTATGCAGAGGGCGAGGCCGCCGCGAATACGCGCATCGTCGGCACCGTCGGCTATTGCATGAGCGGGCGCTATGCGATCAACGCGGCGACGCATTTCCCCGATCGCGTGAAAGCCGCCGCCTCGGTCTACGGCACGCATCTGGCGACCGACCAGCCCGACAGCCCGCATCTGGCAGCCGAGAAGACCAAGGCCGAGCTCTATTTCGCCTGCGCCGAGACCGACATCTACGCGCCGATGGAGATCATCGAAAAAGTGCAGGCCGGCATGAAGGGATCGACCAACGAGGTCGAGATCTATCCCGCCACCCATCACGGTTTTGCCTTCCCGAGGCGCCCGGTCTATCACCGCGACGCCGCCGAGCGGCACTGGGAGCGTCTGCTGGCGCTCTATCGCCGCAATCTGTCCGCACAGCCTGAGGCGCGATGCCCTTCCTCTTGATCGATTTCCCCGTGTTCGATCCGATCGCCATCTCGATCGGACCGATCGCGATCCGCTGGTACGCGCTCGCTTACATCTGCGGCATCGTGATCGGCTGGATCTACGCGCGGCAGATGATCAAGAACGAGAAACTGTGGGGCGGCCCCGCGCCGATCACGCTCACCCAGATGGACGACTTCATCCTCTGGGTCACGCTCGGCATCATAGTCGGCGGCCGCACCGGCTACGTGCTGTTCTACAATCTGCCGTTCTTCATTCAGCATCCCGCCGAGATCTTCGAACTGTGGAAGGGCGGCATGTCGTTCCATGGCGGCTTCCTCGGCTGCGTCGTCGCAGTAATGTGGTTTGCGCGCCGGAACAGCGTCCCGATCCTGTCGCTCGGCGACATGACCACTGCGGTCGCGCCGATCGGCTTGTTCCTCGGCCGGCTCGCCAATTTCATCAACAGCGAATTGTGGGGCCGGCCCGCCGATCCGAGCCTGCCCTGGGCGATGGTGTTTCCCACTGGGGGCCCGGTGCCCCGGCATCCGAGCCAGCTCTATGAAGCCGGGCTCGAGGGCATCGTCCTGTTCACGATCCTGGCGGTGATGATCCGGATGGGCGCCCTGAAGCGGCGCGGCCTTGTACTCGGCAGCTTCATCTTGATCTACGGCATCGCCCGCATCATCGGCGAACACTTCCGCGAGCCCGATCCGCAGCTCGGCTTCCTGTGGGGCGGGTTAACCATGGGAATGCTGTTGTCGGTGCCGATGGTCATTGTCGGCATTATCATGGTTGTGATGGCTTGGCGCCGCCGGGCGCCGCAGCCGCTACCGAGTTCGATTTAAGGCTGGATGTGACCGAAGTTTCGCCGCTGCTGTCCGAGATCAAGAAGCTGATCAAATCATCCGGCCCGATGCCGGTCTGGCGCTACATGGAACTGTGCCTGATGCATCCGCAGCACGGCTATTACGTGTCGCGCGACCCGCTGGGCCGCGAGGGCGATTTCACCACCGCGCCCGAGGTTAGCCAGATGTTCGGCGAGCTCCTGGGCCTGTGGTCGGCATCGATCTGGCGCGCGATCGGTTCGCCTGACTCGCTGCGGCTCATCGAGATCGGCCCCGGCCGCGGCACCATGATGGCGGACGCGTTGCGGGCGCTGCGGGTGCTGCCACCGCTCTATCAGTCGCTCAGCGTCCATCTGGTCGAGATCAATCCGGTGCTGCGCGAGAAGCAGCGCGCAACCTTGGGCAATGTCCGCGACATCACCTGGCACGAGAGCATCGACGACGTGCCCGAGGGCCCGGCGGTGATCCTCGCCAACGAATATTTCGACGTGCTGCCGATCCACCAGGTGGTGAGGCGCGAGAACGGCTGGCACGAGCGCGTGATCCAGCTCGACAGCAATGGCAAGCTCGCCTTCGGCACCGCGCCCGAGCCGATGCCGCGCTTCGACGTGCTGCTGCCGCCGCTGGTGCGCGCGGCTCCCTTAGGTGCGGTGTTCGAATGGCGGCCCGACACCGGGATCATGAAGCTCGCCCGCCGCGTGCGCGACCAGGACGGCGCGGCGTTGATCATCGATTATGGCCACATGCGCAGCGATGCCGGCGACACCTTCCAGGCAATCGCCCGCCACAGCTTTTCCGATCCGCTGAAGAATCCGGGCCAGGCCGACGTCACCGCCCATGTCGATTTCCAGGCGCTGGCACGGGCCGCCGAAGACGTCGGCGCACGCGTCCACGGCCCGGTGACGCAGGGTGAATTCCTGAAGCGCCTCGGCATCGAGGCGCGGGCCGCGGGATTGATGGCGAAGGCCACGCCCGAAATCGCGGACGAGATCGCCGGCGCACTGAAACGATTGACCGACAGCGGCCGCGGCGGCATGGGCTCGATGTTCAAGGCAATGGCGATCTCCCACCCGGAGCTCACCTCGATCGCGGGCCTGAGCGATCATCCAAACGACGCGGAACGTTCATGACCCTGGCCTCCCCGCTGCTCTCAGCCATTCCCGGCCTGCGCCACGCCTTTTTCTCGCGCGAAGGCGGCGTATCCGAGGGCATCTATGCCGGCCTCAACGGCGGCATCGGCTCCAATGACGCTGCCGATAATGTCGCGGAAAACCGCCGGCGCATGGCGGAGCGCTTGGGGGTCGGACCCGACCGCCTGCTGACGCTCTATCAGGTGCATTCCCCCGAAGTCGTGGTCGCCACCACGCCCTGGGCGAGCGATGCGCGGCCGAAAGCCGACGCCATCGTCACCCGCACCGAGAACCTTGCGATCGGCGTTACCGCGGCCGATTGCGGGCCGATCCTGTTCGTCGATCCCAATGCGCGCGTGATCGGCGCGGCGCATGCCGGCTGGAAGGGCGCGCTGACTGGCGTGCTGGAATCGACCGTCGAGGCGATGGAAAGGCTCGGCGCCGACCGCAGCGGCATCGTCGCCGCGATCGGGCCTTTGATCCGCCAACACTCCTATGAAGTGGGGCCCGAATTCGTCGCGCGATTTCTGGAGGCTGACGCGGACAACGCCCTCTTCTTCCTGCCCGGCGAACGCGAAGGACACGCGATGTTCGACCTCGGCGGTTACATCCGGATGCGGCTGGAGAATGCCGGTATCCTGATGATCGACGACATCGGTATCGACACCTATTCCGACGAACGCTTCTATAGCTACCGCCGCTCGGTGCATCGGAAAGAGGGCGATTATGGCCGCCACGTTCACGCCATCGCCCTGGAAAAATAACCGCTTCCGGCGGAAGTACTTAAACTTCAAAGAAAATTTCGATCAGCGCCTGGAATCTATCGAACCGGCGCCGGGGCCTCGCCGCCCTAGACCTTAACGTATTTTAACGATATCGGGGTGATGATGAGCGACACCATCGTCACCCTTTCCCGAATTGCGCGCGCCGCGTTGGCCGCAACGTTGCTGATTGCGGCTTGCGCGCTCGGCGGCTGCGCCAATGGCGGCGCGGCGAGCAATGCCTATGCGATGGCGGGGAGCGGCGGCAATGGATCGACAATCGCGTTCGAATCGATCGACGGCCCGCCGCCGCAGGTGTTCGACCGCATGGTGGGTGTGCTGGACAGCGAATCCAAACTCCGCGACCTGGCGATCGTCTCGCGCGAAGGCGCGGCCGCCTACCGCGTGCGCGGCTATCTCTCGGCGCAAGTCGTGCGCGGCAAGACCGTCATCGCCTGGGTCTGGGACGTCTATGATGCCAACCAGCAGCGCGCCCTGCGACTCTCCGGCGAAGAACCGGCCGGCAAGTCCGGCCGTGACGCCTGGGCTGCCGCCGACGACCTGGTCCTGCGCAAGATCGCACAAGCCGGCTTGAGCGGCCTCAGCACCATGATCAATGGCGGCCCGACCGATGCGCCTGCGCCGGCCTCCACGCCCAGCCGGCAGGGACCCGCGGTCGCGAGCGCGCCCGCACCGGAAGAATCCGGGGTCGTGGCGCTCGGCTACAGCGCTAACTAAACGTTCGGGATAGTCAAAAAGCTGTCATTTTTTGGCCGGGATAACGGGTGTGACGGGTTGCCGCTGCCCCCCTCGCCTGATATCTCGTCGCGCATCGAAACCCGCCGGTTCTGTAGGTACTTGAGATGTTGGACATGGTATCGAGCAAACCTCGGGGAGAAGCGTCCATGTCGGCCAAGAACGGCGCGATCAAGCTGGTAGCTGGCAATTCCAATCCCGTGCTGGCACAAGAGATCGCCGACGGGCTCGGGATGTCCCTGACCAAGGCGGTGGTCCGGCGCTTCGCCGATATGGAGATCTTCGTCGAGATCCAGGAAAACGTCCGCGGCTCCGATGTCTTCATCCTGCAGTCGACCTCGTTCCCGGCCAACGACCACCTGATGGAACTCCTGATCATCACCGACGCGCTGCGCCGGGCTTCCGCCCGCCGCATCACGGCGGTCGTGCCCTATTTCGGCTATGCGCGGCAGGATCGTAAGTCAGGGTCGCGTACCCCGATCTCGGCGAAACTGGTCGCCAACCTGATCACCCATGCCGGCGCCGACCGGGTGATGACGCTCGACCTGCATGCCGGCCAGATCCAGGGCTTCTTCGACATCCCGACCGACAATCTCTACGCTTCGCCGGTGATGGTGCGCGATATCCGCGAGCGCTTCGCGCTGAGCAATGTGATGGTGGTGTCGCCCGACGTCGGCGGCGTGGTCCGCGCGCGCGGCCTCGCCAAGCGCATCAACACGCCGCTCGCCATCATCGACAAGCGCCGTGAGCGGCCGGGCGAGTCCGAAGTGATGAACGTGATCGGCGATGTCGCCGGCTACACCTGCATCCTCGTCGACGACATCGTGGATTCCGGCGGCACGCTGGTGAATGCGGCCGACGCCCTGATCGCCAACGGCGCCAAGGAAGTGTTCGCCTATATCACCCATGGCGTCTTGTCCGGCGGCGCCGCGGCCCGCATTGCCTCGTCCAAGCTGAAAGAGCTCGTCATCACCGACTCGATCCTGCCGACCGAGGCGGTGAGGAATTCCGCCAACATCCGCACCCTCTCGATCGCCGGCCTGATCTCCGAGGCGATCGCCCGCACCGCTGCGGAAGAATCGGTGTCGAGCCTGTTCGACTAGACATCCCCAAGCCTCGTCATTCCGGGGCGCGCGTCAGCGCGAGCCCGGAATCCATCTGACCACAGAAGACGCGGCCCAATGGATTCCGGGCCTGCGTGCTTCGCACGCATCCCGGAATGACGGCGGGTCGTTACCCCACGATCCCCGCGGCGACCTGGCCGCGCAGGCGCTCCAGGCTGTGCAGGGTGTTGGCGCAGGCTTCCGCGACCTCGACGCCCTTGATGGCGAAATGCTTGCGGAAGAAATCGTAATGCACCTCGGTCTCGTGGAACTGTTGCGGCGTCAGCACGGCCGAGAACACCGGCACCTCCGTGCGCAACTGCACGTCCATCAGCGCCTTGATCACGGTGTCGGCGACGAATTCGTGGCGGTAGATGCCGCCATCGACGACGAGGCCCGCGGCGACGATCGCCGTGTAGCGGCGCGTCTTGGCGAGGATCTGCGTGTGCAACGGAATCTCGAACGAGCCCGGCACCTCGAACACGTCGATATTGGTGACATGGCGCGCCTCCATCTCGGCGAGGAAGGCGATGCGGCATTCCTCCACCACGTCGCGGTGCCAGGACGATTGCACGAATGCAACCCGCTGCGGCTTGGCGAAACGCGGATGCGTGGGCGCCGGCGGCGGCTCTGATGTCGCCAGCGCGGCACCCGCGGGCGACTGGACTTCCTCGGCTTCGGGAGTTTGGACTTCGGCGTCTTGCAACATCTGATTCATGGCTTTCCTCTTTCAGGACCAGAATCAGGGCATACGGAAAACGACTGTAGCCACGCGCGATGGCGAGGCTGCCGCAACCGTTCTCTTTCATCCGGACTTTGACCGTCGGCTTCGGAATTGCACCGAATCTGCTGACCCTTCCTCCTGGGAGGAGAAAGGCGCTCGCGGGCTTGGGCCATCAGGCCCTTACCGCCGGTGGGGACTTTCACCCCGCCCTGAGAACATCGGCCGCCCGGAATGGACGACCTGCCCCCAAAGCTATTGCCAAACCCACGGACGCGGCAAGCGCCTTGGCATGGCGAATCGGCATGTTCCCCATGTGCCCGGCGCGAGCCTTGACGACCGCTTGGCGACTCTCAGGTGCCCTCGCCCGGGCCGAAACGCGCGGAGCGCGTTAACGATTGCGACGATCGCGCAAATCCGATTCCGATTTGTTCTCGCGTTAATAATTGTGGCGGCGATGAGCTGTGGACGAGCACGCCTTTGGCTGTGGACGGACTCGGGGCCCGGTTGCGCGGATTCCGCAAATCACATCACTTCATCCTGGCAAGCCTCGGAGCGATCGGGAAGGCCACGGGGGCCTGCAGTCGGCAACCATGCGTTATCTGGTGCAGGCCGGCCTTCCGGATGCGTACCAAGAAAGTCAGAAGAACAAGGGTCGAGACGGCATGTCCCTCCTCGAAGGCATAATCGATTCCGAGAACCATCCACTTGCGGTGGTCGAAGACATTGCGGCCGATAACAACTGGGCGTTTGAGCGCGCTGGCGACGAGGTCACGATCGTCTCCAAAGGCGACTGGACCGACTATCAGCTCTCCTTCACCTGGATGAGCGAGATCGAGGCGCTGCATCTGGCGTGCGCCTTCGACATGAAGATTCCACCGGCGCGCCGTCCCGAAGCGCAGCGGCTGATCGCCGCCATCAACGAGCAATTGTGGATCGGCCATTTCGATCTCTGGACCCACACCGGCATGATCATGCATCGCCAGGCGCTGGTGCTGCCCGGCGGGTTGAACGCATCGACCGCGCAATGCGAGAGCATGCTGGTCGGCGCCATCCATGCCTGCGAGCGCTACTACCCGGCGTTTCAGTTCGTGGTGTGGGCCGGCAAGACCGCACAGGAGGCGATGAGCGCCGCGATGTTCGACACCGAGGGCGAGGCTTAAGGAACACGCCGCATCCGCGGAGTTGCCGTCGTCCCGGCCTTGAGCCGGGACCCATACCGCGTGATCTCGCCGTTTGAGCTAAAGCGCTTGTCGCGCGTCCTGCACCTTACTAAAACCACCTGTGGTTATGGGTCCCGGCCTGCGCCGGGACGACAGTGGTGGCGCCCTTGAGCAACAACACCTTGCAAAATATCACCGGCACCGTCGCGCTTGCCGGCGCGGGCAAGATGGGTGGGGCGATGCTGACCGGCTGGCTCGCCGGAGGCCTCGATGCCTCGCGCGTCGCCGTGATCGACCCGCAGCCTTCGGCCGAGATCGGTGCGCTGGCCACCAAGGGCGTCCGTCTCAATCCCAAAGACGCAGGCCACGTCGACGCGCTGGTGGTCGCGGTCAAGCCGCAATCGTTCCGGGATGCCGGCGCCGCGCTCAAGTCGCTGGTCGCGCCATCGACGCTTGTCGTCTCGATCATGGCCGGAACCACCATCGCCTCGCTCGAGGAAGTCTGCGGCGGCGCGGTGGTGCGCGCGATGCCGAACACGCCGGCCTCGATCGGCCGCGGCATCACGGTCGCGGTCGCCGCTAACAATGTCAGCGCCGCGCAGCGTGCGACTGCGGATGCGCTGCTGCGCGCAACCGGCACGGTGGAATGGGTCGACGACGAGGGCCTGATGGACGCCGTGACCGCGGTCTCCGGCTCCGGTCCGGCCTATGTGTTCCTGCTCGCCGAAGAGCTCGCGCGCGCCGGTGTCGAGGCCGGATTGCCGGAAGACCTCGCCACCAAGCTGGCGCGCGCGACCGTCTCGGGCTCCGGCGAATTGCTGCACCGCTCGGACTTGCCGGCGGCGACCCTGCGTCAGAACGTCACCTCGCCCGGCGGCACCACCGCCGCTGCGCTGGACGTGCTGATGGCGACCGACGGGCTGCGCCCACTGATGATCCGCGCGATTGCAGCCGCGACAAAGCGATCGAAGGAATTGGCGAAGTAGCCAAGCTTTGTAGGGTGGGCAAAGCGCAGCGTGCCCACCATCACGAGCGGAACGTGGATGGTGGGCACGCTGCGCTTTGCCCACCCTACCGGATTCACTGCTCCGCGATCCGCCTGGTAAAACTCTCGACATTGACCAGGCCGCGGGCGTGGCGGCCGTCGCCGATCTTGCGCTCACCGTGGAAAGCCTGCACCTCGAAGCGGATCACGCGGCGTTCGACCGCGATGACTTTTGCGGTGGTGCGCACCAGGGCGCCCACGGGCGCAGCCCAGAGATGGCGGATGTCGACCTCGGTGCCCACGGTGACCCAGCCGGGCTGCAGGTTGCCGCGGATCGCATCGCCCGAGGCCATTTCCATTTCCAGGATCATCATCGGCGTGGCGTAGACCATCGGCATGCCAGGCACGAAATGCCCGACGGTGCGCTCGGGCGGCACCACAAGCGTGCGCTCGGCACTCACGCCGATCTTGATGACGTCGCGGGCGTCCATGTTGCCTCACACACGGTGTCGTCCCGGACAAGCGAACGAAGTGAGCGCTGATCCGGGACCCATAACCACAGGAAGTCATTTGGCGAAGACCGGCGATCGGCAGCTCGCGCCACAACGCAATCCTGTGGTTATGGGTCCCCGCTCCAGTGCGCAATTGCGCACAAGGCGGGGACGACGAGAGCTACTTCTTCGCCGCGGCGGCGCGCTCAACGAACGTCTTGCCGCCCTTCATCTTGTGGGTGAGCGGCGCCTCGTTGATCTGGATCACGACGGCTTCGGCGTCGACGCCGAGGTTCTTCACGAGCGCCTGGGTGATGTCGAGCATCATGCCCTTCTTCTGCTCTTCGGTGCGGCCGGCAGCCATGTTCACGGTGATCTCAGGCATCTCTCGCTCTCCCTTTTGTTGTCGTTCACTGGCCCGGCCGTCATTGCCGGGCTCGACCCGGCAATCCATCATTTTGAAGATGGATACGCGGGTCAAGCCCGCGTATGACGAATTCAGCTACCCCCACGTCACCTCATGCCGCGCCAGCACCTCGCGGACCTTCGCGACGAGGTCAGCCTCCGCACACGAAAACTGCGCCGGACGGGTCTCGCGCCATTCCTGGTTCGAAGCGATCGCCGCCGCCGCCTTCGCGCCTTCGATCAGGTCCTTGATCTGCACCTCACCGCGCGCCTGTTCATCGGAGCCCTGGATGATGACGCAAGGCGAGTTGCGGCGGTCGGCATATTTGAGCTGGTTGCCCATGTTCTTCGGGTTGCCAAGATAGAGCTCGGCGCGGACGTTGGCGCTACGCAACTGCGCGACCATCTTCTGATAATCCGCGACCCGCTCGCGATCGAACACCGTCACCACGACGGGCCCGAATTGCGGCCGCGTATCGAGCTTGCCAAGCAGCGTCAGCGCCGCCTGCAGCCGCGACACGCCGATGGAAAATCCCGTCGCCGGCACCGGCTCGCCACGGAAGCGCGAGACGAGACCGTCGTAGCGACCGCCACCGCCGACGGAGCCGAAGCGAACGGGACGGCCTTTTTCGTCCTTGGTGTCGAGGAGCAGTTCTACTTCGTAGACGGGGCCGGTGTAGTATTCCAAGCCGCGAACGACGGAGGGATCGATAATAACCCTGCTTTCATCGTAACCCGCTGCCGCAAGTAGCTCCTTGATCTGCGCAAGCTCGGCCACGCCTTCTTGGCCCAGGGCATTTCCTTCCACCACATCTTCGAAGTTCGCGACCGTGACTTCGTTCGATCCCCTCTTACTCTTCGATCCCGACGATGAATCGCCTTTCCAACCGGTGAAGTTAATTACGCGTGATATTCCGACAGGGTCGAGTCCGGCACCCGCGGTAAAGTCACCCTTTCCTTCTTCGCCGCCATCCCATCGGCCAGAGCCGAGCAATTTCTCAATCTCCTCGATCGGAAATTTGTCGAGCTTGTCGATGGCGCGGAGCACCGTCAGTCGTTTCCCGGCATTGTCGTCACCGCCGAGACCGATGCTCTCCATCAACCCGTCAAGCACCTTGCGATTGTTGACCTTCACCACATAAGAGCCGCGCGGAACGCCAAGCGCCTCCATCGTGTCCGCGGCCATCATGCACATTTCGGCATCGGCGGCCGGCGAGCCCGAGCCCACCGTATCCGCATCGAATTGCATGAACTGGCGGAAGCGGCCGGGGCCCGGCTTCTCGTTGCGGAAGACGTAGCCGGCGCGATAGCTGCGATACGGCTTCGGCAGCGCGTCGAAATTCTCGGCGACGTAGCGGGCGAGCGGCGCGGTCAGGTCGTAGCGCAGCGAGATCCACTGCTCGTCATCGTCCTGGAACGAGAACACACCCTCGTTGGGGCGGTCCTGGTCCGGCAGGAATTTTCCGAGCGCGTCGGTATATTCCATCGCCGGCGTCTCCACCGGCTCGAACCCGTAGCGCTCGAACACCTCGCGGATGGTCTCGGTCATCCGGCGTGTCGCGGCGATCGCGGTCGGGCCGCGATCTTCGAGCCCGCGCGGCAGGCGCGCCTTCAGCTTCTGCGGTTTTTTGGGTTTGTCGGCCATGGGCGCGCGTTTACCAGCGGATGGAGAATGCGGCAACCGTCGCGCCGAGGCGGCGGAATAATTCCGCCGCCGGTCACGGGACCTTTCTGATCCAATTGTGCGGGTCGGTCGCGCGACCGTACTGGATGTCGACCAGCTTCTTGCGCAGCCCCATGGCGACAGGGCCGGCCTCACCGCCGTTGATGAGAAAATCGCCGCTCGTGGAACACACCTTGCCGATCGGCGAGATGACGGCCGCCGTACCGCAGGCGAAGGCCTCTTTCAGCTTTCCGCTGGCGGCATCAGCGCGCCACTGGTCGATCGTGTAGGCCTCCTCGCGCACGGGCGTGCCGGCATCCTTCGCGAGCGCGATGATCGAATCCCTCGTGATGCCCGGCAGGATCGTGCCGAGCGGCGGCGTCAGCAGCGAACCGTCGGCGAACACGAAGAAGACGTTCATGCCGCCGAGTTCCTCGATGTTGCGGCGCTCGACCGCATCGAGGAAAACCACCTGATCGCAGCCGTGTTCGATGGCCTCGGCCTGCGCCCGCAGGCTCGCGGCGTAATTGCCGCCGCACTTGACGGCGCCGGTGCCGCCGATCGCGGCGCGCGTGTAGTGCTCCGACACCCAGATCGACACCGGCGCGGGTCCGCCCTTGAAATAGGAGCCGACCGGCGAGGCGATGACGGCGAAGATGTATTCCGCTGATGGTTTCACGCCGAGGAAGACCTCGCTCGCGATCATGAAGGGCCGCAGGTAGAGACTGCCCTCGCCGCCTGGAATCCAGGCGCGGTCGATGCGCACGAGCTGCTCGACCGCTTCGATGAACACGGGCTCGGGCAGCGGCGCCATGGCCATGCGCTCAGCCGAATTCCAGAAGCGGCGGGCATTGGCGTCGGGGCGGAACAGGTTCACGCCGCCATCGTCGCGCTTGTAGGCCTTGAGGCCTTCGAAAATCTCCTGCGCGTAGTGCATGACGGCGGTGGCCGGATCGAGCGGGAAGTTCGCGCGGGATTCGACGCGCGCGCCATGCCAGCCCTTCGCCTGATTGTAGTGGACCACAGCCATGTGATCGGTGAAAATCCGGCCGAAGCCCGGGTCCACGAGCCTTGTCGCGCGCTCCTTGTCGGAGGTCGCATTCGCCGCAGGCTGGATTTCGAATTTCAAACTCATATCCTTTGCTTTCCGCCCTTGCTTCCCGCTGTCGGAATCCGCGCGATTGCTGACGCCGGTGTCTCCGGGCCTGACTGGCTTAGTCGGCCTGGACTTCACCGCCAGCCTTACGGCCGGTTTCCATCGCCGTCATGTCCGAAAGGACATGCTTTTGCCGGATGCTGAAGTCCAGTATGTTTTGTCGAAATGCCGCTCGACAATCGCACGGTAGTCCCAATTTGCGGCCCAAGCCTCCATCACTGGTCTGCTCGTGGCCGATCTAAACTTTGCCAGGGACGAAACGATTTAAAATTTCGTCGAGACTGGCAGTTTTGTAACATTGAACCCAAGATACGTCAATATGGCTGACATAAATTTCTCAACGGCAGCAGCGCAGCCCGATTCTCCGGGAACGGACGTATCCGCTCCCGCGCCTCGGACGGGCGATTTGCGCTGGGACATCATCGAGCTCCTGTTCTTCGCCTATCGCGACTTCGTCGGCGATGCCGATCAGGAGCTGGAGGCGTTCGGCTTCGGCCGCGCCCATCACCGGGTGATGCACTTCGTCACGCGCTATCCGGGGCTCAAGGTCGCCGATCTTCTCGACGTCCTGCGCATCACCAAGCAATCGCTCGGCCGCGTGCTGAAGCAATTGCTCGATGAAGGCTACATCCTGCAGAAGACCGGCAGCAATGACCGGCGGCAGCGGCTGCTTTACGCCACCGCCAAGGGCGAAGCGCTGGTGGCCAAGCTGGCGGGATTGCAGACCGACCGCATCAACCGCGCGGTCGCCGGCCTCGATCCGGGCGGCGTCGAGACCGTGCGAGCGTTCCTGCGCGCGATGATCGACCGCGACGATCCCGACAAGGTGCTGGAGACGATCTTCGGCAGCGCGGCCAAGAAGACGAGGGAGTGAACGTGACGCAGGGAGCAACCATTGCCGCGGCGACGGCACGAATGCCGATGAAACCGGCCGACGACGCGCCGCACCTCCTGCTGGTCGATGACGATCGCCGCATCCGCGATCTCCTCTCGCGCTTCCTCTGCGGCGAAGGCTATCGCGTCACGACCGCCATGAGCGCCAGCGACGCGCGCGCCAAACTACTGGGGCTCAATTTCGACCTGCTGATCCTGGATGTGATGATGCCCGGCGAGAACGGCTTCGATCTCGCGCGCTTCATCCGCGCGTCCTCGTCGGTGCCGATCATCATGCTCACTGCGCGCCACGAGGCGGAAGCCCGCATCGAGGGTCTGCAGATCGGCGCCGATGACTATGTGGCAAAGCCGTTCGAGCCGCGCGAACTGGTGCTGCGGATCGGCAACATCCTCAAGCGCACCGCGCCGCCGCCGGCGCAGACGCTGGAGCAGATCGCCTTCGGCCCCTACGTCTTCCATCTCGACCGCGGCGAATTGCGCCAGGGGGAGGAGATCATCCATCTGACCGACCGCGAGCGGGACATGCTGCGCGTCCTCGCCGCGAGCCCCGGCGAAACCGTGCCGCGCGGCGCGCTGACCGGAGGCGGCACCGTCAACGAGCGCGCCGTCGACGTGCAGATCAACCGCCTGCGGCGCAAGATCGAGCGCGATCCCGCCAATCCCTTGTTCCTGCAGGCGGTGCGCGGCATCGGCTATCGCCTGGTGGCCTCGCCTTAAGCCTTATCCGCCATGAGCACGATCGACACGGGCCTGAGCCTGATCCGCAACGCCTCGCAACGCGTCTCCCGAGCCAATGGCCGGATGGGAAACGCGTTCAAGAGCTGGATGCCGACCGGCCTCTATGCCCGCGCGCTGCTGATCATGATCGTGCCGATGGTGGTGCTGCAGACCGTGGTGGCCTTCGTGTTCATGGAACGGCACTGGAACACGGTGACGCGCCGCCTCTCCGCCGCTGTGGTGCAGGACATCGCCGCTCTCATCGACGTCTACAAGACCTATCCGCAGGACAAGGACCGCGCGCAGGTGCGCCGGATCGCGCAGCGGCTCCAGCTCGTGGTCGATTTCCTGCCTCCCGGCGACATGCCGCCACCCGGGCCAAAGCCGTTCTTTTCGCTGCTCGACCAGTCGCTGTCGGTGCAGCTCGGCCGCCAGATCGGCCGTCCGTTCTGGATCGACACCGTCGGCAGATCCAACCTGGTCGAGATCCGCGTGCAGCTCGACGACGCGATCATGCGCATCTTCGCGCTGCGCAGCGCCGCCTACGCTTCGAATTCGGAGATCTTCATCTTCTGGATGCTCGGCACCTCCACGATCCTTTTGATCGTCGCGGTGCTGTTCCTGCGCAACCAGATCAAGCCGATCCTGCGTTTGGCGGACGCCGCCGAAAGCTTCGGCAAAGGCCGGGAGGCACCGAATTTCCGGCCACGCGGCGCGCGCGAGGTGCGGCGTGCGGCGCACGCCTTCCTGGAGATGAAGGCGCGCATCGAGCGCACGATCGAGCAGCGCACCGCGATGCTCGCCGGCGTCTCGCACGATCTGCGCACCATCCTGACCCGCTTCAAGCTGGAGCTCGCGCTGCTCGGCGAAGGCCCCGAGATCGACGCCATGCGCAAGGACGTCGACGAGATGTCGATGATGCTGGAGGACTATCTCGCCTTCGCCCGCGGCGACTCCGGCGAGGTCGCACAGCCCACCGACATGACGATGGCGCTGGAGGAATTGCGCAACGACGCCGAGCGCCACGGCCACACCGCGACCGTCGCCTTCCACGGACTGCCCGTCGTGACCGTGAAGCCGGCCTCGTTCAAGCGCTGCCTCGGCAATCTCGTCTCCAATGCGGCGCGGCACGCCAACGCGATCTCGATCACCGGCCACCGCGACCACCGTTATCTCACGATCACCGTCGATGACGACGGCCCGGGCATCCCGGCGGACATGCGCGAAGAAGTCTTCAAGCCGTTCTTGCGGCTCGACGACGCCCGCAACCAGGACGAGGGCGGCACCGGCCTCGGACTGGCCATCGCCCGCGACATCGCCCGTTCGCATGGCGGCGACATCATGCTCGGCGACAGCCCGATGGGCGGCCTCCGCGCGACAGTGAGGGTACCGGTGTAGGGAAACTCGTCCCTTCTCCCCTTGTGGGAGAAGGTGGCGCGCATGAAATGCGCGACGGATGAGCGACTATCTGGATT